>CALROS020000248.1:0-3935 GCA_943369855.1 Chitinophaga pinensis
AATAAGCGGTAATTCGCATCATCCACTGACGCATCGGACGACGTTCCACTTTGTGTCCTTTGCTCACCCATTCATCCACTTCTTCATTCGCAAGGACTGTTCCAAGATCTTCGCACCAGTTGACGGGGATCTCTGCGATAAAGGCGAGACGGAAATTCTTCAGGATGGTCTGCTGTTCAAGTTCCGATTTTACTTTCCAGCCGTCGGCGGTGAAACAGATGTCGCTTTCCAGTCCGTATGCGGAGCAGTCGATCTTCGAGCAGCCGGATTGTTCAAACTCTGCGGTCAGTTCCAAGATCGGACGTGCTTTCTTCGCGCGGTGATCGTACCATGAATTGTAGATCTTCAGGAATATCCACTGAGTCCATTTGTAATAGGCAGGATCGGTCGTATTCACTTCCCGTTCCCAGTCATAACTGAGTCCGAGCATTTTGATCTGCCGGCGGAAATTATTGATGTTCTCCGTGGTCGTGACGGTCGGATGCACATTCGTCTTCATTGCATACCGTTCGGCGGGAAGTCCGAATGCATCCCATCCCATCGGATGGAGCACATTCACACCGTTGAATCGCTGGAACCGAGTGAAGATATCCGTCGCCGTATATCCTTCCGGGTGACCGACATGAAGTCCGGCACCGCTCGGATAGGGGAACATATCCAGCACATAGAGTTTTTTCTTGGAGGGATCCTCACTTGTCCTGTACGTGTGATTCTTTTCCCAATAATCCTGCCACTTTTTTTCGATATCGCTGAAATTATAACCCATGAGACGTCATTTTCCTAATACTGATGAATGTGAACAATTACTTAACTAAATCTTGCAGTAAAATTTGTAATCTAACAATCTTGTAATCTTGTAATTTATAATCTTTTAACCATCTAATCTTGCAAACCTATTATCTCTCCTTTAGCGTCTCCGTCCTGACGAGATTGTATTTCAATTCGGAACGTATCTCATTCAGATTCTGATCCACCATTCTTAGCGTATCGGCATGGACACGAAGAAAGAACATTTTTTTGCTGGGCTTATCTGAATTCAATTCATAGACTGTTGCGTCATTTCCGCGGTATGAACCTTTCACAATTCCATACACACCATGATCGATCACTGCCTGGTCTCCATCTTTTTTTCCAAGATAGGCCTGTTTAATGATGAACGGCGGTTCAGCATGACCGTTATCGATGAAGATCTCCAGCCGTGTTTTGATCTCTGAACAGTCCGCACACGGCAGACTTCCTTCAAACACTTCCCAAACCGCTGATGACGATTCAGGCAGATTCAATTTCGAAGCGGATGACCCGCATCCGACGATCTGCAGCATAGCTATCACGATCAATATTTTCTTTTCCATCTTCTCTGTGTCCTCTGTGACTAATTAGTCTCAAGATAACGCTTAACCGTATGCTCTTTCACAATATGGAACTTCTGTCTGATCTCATCCACGCTTGCTCCCTGCTGTGCCATCATCCGTATCGCCGTCAGACGGAGCGACAACGCCGTGATCTTTCTGACCTCTCCGTTCTTCACTCCTGCTTTCTCAAGATAGAAATTGATCCGTTCGCGGATGCCGCGCGATGTCATCCTCTGTCCGCGTGTGCGGTTACCGGCACTCATGAAGAGCGGTTCACCATCTTTCGCATTCGTCCTGAACGCAAGATAACTCTTGATGGCGTCCTTCGTTTCGTTCGGAAGGGTGATCGTCTTGTCTTTCCCCTTCATTCCTTTCATCTGCAGCGCAACGGACATGATTCCTTTTTTATTCTTCAGATCTCCGATATCCGCACGAATGAGCTCGATCTCGGAGAGACCGCACGTGATCATCATCTTCACCACGGCAAAATCGCGGAATCCGATCTCGTCCTTCCGCTCGATCGCCTGGATGAGCGCATGCACTTCCTGAACGGAGATACTCTTTCGTGAATGGTGCTGATTCGGTGCCCCTCCCTTTACCAATTTGGAAGGGTTGCTGACAAGAACACTGATGGAGACAAGATAATCGAAGAATTTCCGGACCGAAGAGAGATACATTGTTACGGAAACCGGGGAAAGTTTCCGTTTCGTCAGAAGGAATTTCTTGTACCGCTCGATCTCTTTGGCAGAACATTCCAGTTCCGGTTCAAGACGGACCCAGCGCATGAATTCACGAAGCGTGCGTTCATAGGTACCGCGCGTTTCAGGATTCCTGCGCTGCAGTTCGTTCACGTAGTCGGAATGGAGTACGAGAAGCTTTTGAAGCGATATGGATTGTGGGCTGTGCTGTTTCATCGTCCGTTATGGAAAATAAATAAAATGGCTGTTATAAGCAACGCCGGCCCCTCTTGCTTACGAGCGGTGAATTACTTACGTTTTCAAAAATGAAAGCACTTCCAAAAAGTAAAAAATCAGTTGATCTGTTTTAGATCTAACAAAATGAACGATCCATTGACGATCAGCTCCAACACTTTTGACATTCCCAAATTCCTATGAAATTGATCGTATCAGCAATAATTCTTATTGTCCTTCCGCTGTTTTCCCAGAACTCCCCAACGGTCTCACCCAAGTCCGACGTCTTCATGCAGGGATTCTATTGGAATTCCCCTCCCGGCGGTATATGGTATGATTCCCTTGCCAAACTTGCTCCGAGACTCGCATCGGCCGGCATCAGTGCGATCTGGTTCCCATCTCCCGCCAAAGGTGCGGGGGGAGGATTCTCCATGGGCTACGATCCGTACGACCATTATGATTTTGGCGACTATTTCCAGAAAGGAAGCAAGGAAACACGCTTCGGCAGCAAACAGGAACTGATCAACGCCATTTCCACCTTCCATTCCGTCGGTATCCAGGTCTACGCCGATGCGGTGATGAGGCATATGATGGGAGGCGAAACTCGCGCACCATACGAATGCATTCCTTTGAACAATGGGACTCAAATTGTTGCGGACTCGGCATTTATGATCTTCAATTATCCGAATGGATCCGGCCGTTTCAAGAAATCTCCTGCAGAGTTCTATCCAAACTCCGAGCACTGTTTTGTCGATCCGAAGTTCGTCGAGACCGATCCGATCTTCCGGTTCGGGGAATGGCTGGACCATAACAAGCAGAGCGTCAGGGACAGTCTCATTGCCTGGGGAAAATATCTGAGAAATGATCTGAAGTTCGACGGATTCCGGTTGGATGCCGTGAAATCGATCGATCCGGCATTCGTTGCGGCATTCCTTAAAGCAGCAAACGGGACGAACTATGCCGTTGCTGAATTATGGAGCAGCACTTCTGACATTGGGAATTGGCTGAATGTTGCTAAGAATCAGAACGGCGCTACTGTCGCAATGTTCGACTTCCCTCTCCGCTACACGCTGAAAGAGATGTGCAATAACACAAGCGGCGGATTCGATATGCGGACGCTCGATAATGCAGGACTCGCGGGCGCGGGTATCTCCGGATTCGATTATTCAACATTCGTTGAGAATCATGATTTCGACCGGACCGGTTACGACGGCAACACGGACAACGGTCATGATCCGGTATTGACCGACAAGCATCTTGCGTATGCATATATCCTTTTCTCCGAAGGAAGACCGTGCATCTTCTTTAAGGATTATTTCACGTACGGATATTCGGGAAAGATCGATACGCTCATCTGGATCCGACAGAACTTTCTCGGCGGCGGTACAACGAAACGAAGCGGATTGAATGCATTCTATATTAGAGAGGACAATAATCAGGATCAAAATATCGTCGGTTCGGATATCTATGTTGCAAGGCGGGATGGGTTCGGAACACAAAAAGGCGGTTATATCGTCATCAATGATAATCCGACGCAGTGGATCGATGTATGGGTTGATACAGAACTTCCGGTAGGAACCGCATTCAAAGATTTTACGGGAAAAGATGCGAACAAGATCGTGGTCGGTCCTGCACCAGGCGGGACGAAGAACCGGGTTAAACTGTGGTCACC
>CALROS020000249.1:0-3934 GCA_943369855.1 Chitinophaga pinensis
CTTCAGACCGAAGAGACTGTAATACTTGACCCCTTCATTGATGAAGATATGTTTGGAGGAGAAGGAGAATGCCATGTCCGCCGGAATGAGACGCTGAACATCGGGACGGGCGAGGATCCTCATTACTTTTTCTTTATCATTTTCGGAGACATACGCTTCACCGTTGCCTTGTTGATTTGGACGCGCAAGGATGAGGAACGGATGTTCTTTTGCCTGCTGCTCCGGGCTCTTTTGTGCATTGCCGGTATTGCCGGAAGTATCACTCTTGCTCGTCAGTGCGGTCAACGAATTCTTTGCTTCCGCTGCTTTCTTCGTTGTGTCGCCGGAAGCGGTTGTATCGGAATATCCTTTTCCTGCAAGGAATTTATCCAATGCATCCATCGTTTTGTAGATGACGTCGGGATCTTTCATCAACTTGAACTCGAGGAGTGCTGTTCCCTGGAGCAACTGCCGTACTTCGTCTTCTTTCGATACGCCGGGAAGTTCAACGATGATCCTGCGGCCGCCCTGTTTCTGGATGGAGGGCTCGGAAACACCATACTGGTCAACGCGGTTACGGATGATCTCCATAGCACGGTCAACGGCTTTATCCGTCTCATCCTGCAGACGTTTCAGGATCTTATCGTTATCTTCACGAAGGCTGCCGTAATATCTGTTCAATCGGACCTGTTTTGCATCGAAGACGCGCCGGAAAATGGGGATGATCCCCTCGTCGCTTGTTTTCGCTTCAGCGGATACTTCGGACATCAGCTGCGTGAACTGATCGTCCTTATTCTTGGCGATCTGTTCGAGCATCTTCAACACGTTCACTTCCATCACAACGCGCATGCCGCCCTGAAGGTCCAGACCGAGTTTGATCCGTTTTCCTTTGGCTTCGCGAATTGACAATTCATTTTCCGTCAGATACTTCGCACTGTCGGCACCGGTGAGTGAGGATAATTCCCGCTCATAATGGTACGATTGATAGGTAGGATAGAGGAAATAGAGTGCCAACGCGAATGTGGCGACAATGACAAACAACTTACCGCGATTTTTTTTCACAAATAAACCTCCAACAATAACAGGTGTTTTTGAATTAATAGTAGTTCAAGGAGAAAAATATAACGCAAAACCGCTCTAAAATCAATGAAAATTTACCCAGATGCCTCCAGTGTGCGTTGTTAATCAGTCGATATTTTTCTACTTTGTTCCTGCAGTGTAACTTTTCAGCGTAAAATCCGAAAGATTGAGCTGCAATTCATCCGATAGTACCCAATGCGTCTCAGAAAAATCCTGCTCCTGACCGGAGCGATCATACTTTCCGTCATCGTTTTCATCATCAATGCCGCTTCCAAGAATATCGATCTGGAAGCGTCAATGATGCAGCACATCCGTACGGGATGCATCCTGTTGTCCTTTGCCGCTGTCTATTTCTATATCCAGATCATCAAGCGGGAAAAATCGCTCGGGATCGTTCAAGGAATAGGTTCCGTCGCCGTTTTTGCCGGGATATTCCTCGGTTCTTATCTTGTCATCAGTTTTTTACCCTTGAAAGGATTTGAAGCACGGGATCAGATCCTGTATCCCAGAGACTATCAGACGATATTTTTTTCTTCCATCATCAGCATAGTTTCCGGGATCTTCGCAATTGTTTCCCTCCTCTATATTAAAGATCTGATCCTCTATAAGCGGAAGAAAACAACACTACGGAATTTTTTGATCCTGATCGGCAGTATCGTTATCGCATCGATCTCCGAATTATTCAATAAGCCGCTTGAGGATTCAACGGTCAGTGTCTCCTTCCTTGTCATCGCTGTACTGATGATCATCGTGAATTCTTTCCGGCTTGCCTGGATCGCGTACCTCCCGAGAAAAGAAAAGATCTATTCACTGCTCTATTCATTGCTCTCCTTTTTCGGATTCCTTGTCATCATCATTATCATCACAAGCGAAGCAGGGTGGACCGAGAAAGGGATACACTATTATAGTCCGGCGCTGTTCACATTCGTCCGCCTGACATCGATCTTCGGTGCGGTTTATTTCGGAATGTCGTTCAGCAGCACACTGTTCCATCTTCCGACGGCCGAAGCATTCGACCGGAAGCAGAATGAGATCAGTTCACTGCATAACCTCAGCCGGCTGATCAATCAAGTGTTCGATCTGAAGGATCTGGCGGAGACCGCAACAAAGATGACCACCGAGGTGATCCAATCCACCAGCGTGTGGCTTGAGATCATTCCGACGGAAGGTTCGTTCCACAAGAGCGGATTGATGTCGCACCGCAATATCGACGAGCATGAGATCGATATGATCCTGGCTGGGGGAGAGAAATCTGTCCGCGCCATCGTCTGCGAAACGAAGAAGGTGCTGATGATCGATGATATGAGCACCGACCGCAGGACGAAACATCTTCCGAAAATGAAGAAAGCAGGTTCCCTGCTGATCGTTCCGTTGTTATCCCATCAGCATGTGATCGGAATTCTCTATGCGACCAAAGAGATGTATTACGGATTCGACCAGGACGACGTGGACATCCTTGCCGGTTTTGCTGATCAGGTGTCGATCGCCATTGAGAACGCGAGGCTGATCGAACGGTCGCTGGAAAAGGAACGGCTCCAGCGGGAACTGATCCTCGCACAGGAAATGCAGAAACGTCTGCTGCCGCAGGATCTTCCGATCTTTTCTACGGTGGATATGAAAGCTGTTTCATCCCCGGCTCTTGAGGTTGGAGGGGACTATTATGATTATGTACAGATCGACAAGGAACTTGTCGGTCTTGTGATCGGTGATGTGTCCGGAAAAGGCGTCGGTGCTGCATTCTACATGGCGGAAGTGAAAGGGATTTTCCAGTCATTGGCGAAGATCTATCGTTCGCCGCGTGAGTTCATGATCAAAGCAAACGATGCACTCGTTTCGAGCATCGACAAACGATCGTTCATCAGTCTCATCTATTCCACTATCAATGTCCGGACCGGAGAATTGATCATCGCGCGGGCAGGGCATTGTCCCATCCTGTATAATTCGGCCGGAACGAGCGAGTATCTTAAACCGGTGGGACTTGGACTCGGTATCAAATCCGGAACGATCTTCGATGAAAATGTCGAAGAGCAAAAAATCATGATGAAAAGTGGAGATGTCTGTGTATTTTATACGGACGGCGTCACGGAATCGCGTGCAACGGACGGGGAAGAATTCGGTTACGAACGTCTATCGGACGTTGTGAATGCGAATCGTCACCGATCAGCGGAAGAGATCAAGGAATCGATCATTCAGACCGTCTGGAACTACACGGATGCACAGGGATATCACGATGATCTGACGATCTTTGTGGTGAAGTGGCTGTAAAGTTCCTTCCGGACGTGGAACAAATATGAATATAAAACGTTTATCCTTTTAGGAGAAGGTATGAGTGAATTCAAAGTAAACATTCGATCACGGGACAACAACATTCAGGTGTTGGAGTTGAAGGGATATCTTGATGCCCATACGACGCCGGTGCTGGAGGATGCGTTCCAGAAGATGTTGAACGAGAAACAATACCGGCTTATCGTCAATTGTAAAGAATTATCGTACATCTCCAGTGCCGGTCTCGGCGTATTTATGGCATTCATCGAGGATGTCCGTGCGAATCAGGGGGACATCAAACTCTCGGATATGACCCCGAAAGTCTTCAACATCTTCGACCTTCTCGGATTCCCTATGCTCTATGATATTGTGAAGGCGGAAGAGGAAGCGGCCAAAAAATTTGAGGAGAAACAATAATCTGTTCCACTAACCGACCATGGCAGTCCAGCAACCATATCGATCCGCACTGAGCATTCCGAGCCAAACGGAACGCCTGAACGATGTCCGGGAATTCGTTTCCGATCTGGCGCGTGCTCACGGATTCAGCGAGGATGATATCAACAAGATCACCATCGCGGTCGATGAGGCATGCACCAATATCATCAAACAC
>CALROS020000250.1:0-3920 GCA_943369855.1 Chitinophaga pinensis
TGCAGTTCTGTATGGACGAGTCGTGCGGTAAATGCATTCCGTGCCGTGTCGGGACGAGACACATTTACGGTCTGCTCGACAAGATCTCCAAGAAGAAAGGGACGCAGGATGATATGGTCCTGCTCGAGGAATTGTGCATGATGGTGAAAGAGACAAGTCTGTGCGGACTCGGACAATCAGCGCCGAATCCGGTCCTTTCAACATTACGCTTCTTCCGTCACGAGTACGAAGAACTGCTTCAGCCGATCGAAACATATCACGGCGAGCAGGGAGTTGTTGCGGATTTTGAAAAGTAGTTTTGCAAAAAATTAAAAGATACTGGATTCTGGATACTTGATACTAGATCCAGCATCGAGCATCCAGTATCCAGTATCAAGCATCCAAGTTATTTTTTCACATAGACTCTACGCTTATGGCAGTAAAAACATTAACGATCAACGGCGAACAGTACAGCGCACAGGAAGGTGCTTCGATCCTTTCCGTTGCGCGTCAGCATCACATTCCCATCCCTACACTCTGTCATCTTGAAGGACTCTCCACGGTCGGTGCATGCCGATTGTGTGTAGTTCAGGTGGAAGGAAGTCCGAAACTGCTTCCCGCCTGCACGACAAAAGTGGAAGAAGGAATGGTCGTCACCACATCAAACGAGAAATTGGACAAATACCGCAGGATGATCGTCGCTCTGCTCGCATCCGAAGGGAACCATGTCTGCGCCGTCTGCGTGGCGAACAACCATTGCGAACTGCAGGACCTTGCATATCAGGTGGGACTCGTCCGAGTGCGGTATCCCTATCTGTATCCGGACAAGAAGCTCGATGCAACACACAAAGAATATGTGATGGACCATAACCGCTGCGTGCTCTGCACCCGCTGCGTGCGCGTCTGCGATGAAGTGGAAGGTGCGCATGTGTGGGATGTGGCTGGCCGCGGTATCAACTGCGAGATCGTTTCCGGACTGAATGATGATTGGGGAAATTCACAGACCTGCACGGAATGCGGAAAATGCGTAATGGTCTGCCCGACCGGCGCATTGTTCGAAAAAGGGGTCACGGTCTCCGAAATGGAAAAGAAAAAAGGATTCCTGAAATATATCATCACTGCCCGTCAGAAAAAGGAATGGGTTTCCATCTCCAATGAATAACTGATGAAATGGAGAAATTAGATGTAATCTAAAAATAGTCACTGTCACCCTCGAATATCCCGCTCTATGGGACTCCGCCTCGCGGGACTCAAAAAGCGGAGATCCTATCGGGGGTCCAGTAAGATGGATTCCCGCCAAGAACGTGCGGGGATGACAAATAGAATAGGGTTTTTGTGGGGCATCAAAGATTGAGAAAGAATATTATGAATGAACAAATAATAAAACCAAAAGTCGCTACTGTCTGGCTCGGAGGCTGCTCCGGCTGTCACATGTCCTTTCTCGATCTGGATGAACGTCTGCTCGAACTGGCAGAGAAGATCCAACTCGTCTATTCGCCGATCGCCGATGTGAAAGTGTTCCCCGAGGAAGTCGATATCACACTGGTGGAGGGTGCCGTCACTAACGAAGAGAATGAGGAGATGGCGCACATCATCCGGAAGAATTCAAAATATGTGCTCTCGTTCGGGGATTGTGCCACAACAGGGAATGTGACCGCCATGCGGAACCGATTCACGGAAAAAGAACTGATCGACCGTGCGTATGTTGAACTGTCCGATATCTGTAACTCTGTCCCGAACGATTTTACACTCATCGCAAAACTTCGAGAACAGGCCACGCCGCTCCATCATGTCATTCGTGTGGATGCGTTCCTGCACGGCTGTCCTCCCACGCCGGATGAGATATGGTTCGCGATGAACGAACTGCTGCAGGGGAGGATTCCGATATTTAACACGCAATTCCTCCGCTATGGATGATGCATTTATTCATCGGCTCATTGGATCATTGATCCATTGGACCGTTCATGAACAATGGCTCAATGGATAAATGAATCAATGAAATAATTATAAGAGAAGAAGTTTTTATGTCTAAAATCATAACTATAGCTCCCGTTACCCGCGTTGAAGGCCATGCAAAGATCACCATCCATTTGGATGAGCACGGAGTTGTGCAGGATGCACGGTTCCATGTGAACGAGTTCCGCGGTTTCGAAAAATTCTGCGAGGGACGACTGCTCTGGGAGATGCCGGGACTCACATCGCGTATCTGCGGTATCTGTCCCGCAAGTCATCTGGTCACTTCCGCAAAGGCGGGGGATGATATCCTTTCCATTGGAATTCCGGAAACAGCGGAGAAACTGCGCCGTCTTCTCACGCTCGGTCAATGGCTCCAGTCCCACGCACTCAGTTTCTTCCATCTCTCTTCACCGGATTTCCTGCTCGGTTTCGACGCCGATCCGGCCGTCCGCAATATCTTCGGACTGATGCAGTCGAACAAGGAACTGGCGAGACGCGGAATCCGCATCCGCAAATTCGGTCAGCAGATCATCGAATTCCTCGGCGGACGAAGGATCCATACGCCGTGGGCAGTGGCGGGCGGTGTGCGCGAACCGTTCACGAAAGAAGAAGCACAGAAATTACTGGAATGGTATCCGGAAGTGAAAGAGACCGCTTTGATGGCCATTAAGATCATCAAAGAAGTGCAGGAAAAATTCGCGAAGGAAGTATCATGCTTCGGCAATTTCCATTCATTATACATGGGTATGGTTGGACCGAAAGGGGAACTGGAATATTACGGCGGCAATCTGCGCATTATGGACAGCGCGGGAAACATCATCGCGGATAATATCGATCCGCGGGACTACCATAAACACTTCGGTGAAGCGAGTGAATCGTGGTCCTATTTGAAATTCCCGTACTACAAACCGCACGGTTATCCGAAAGGAATGTACCGCGTCGGTCCGCTGGCCCGGCTGAATATCTGCGACTTCATCGATACTCCGCTCGCAGAACAGGAACGTCAGCTCTTTAAAAAACTTGCTCCGTCCACCGAAGCGGTGAATAATTCCTTCTATTTTCATTATGCGCGGATGATCGAGATGCTCTTCTCCGTTGAGAAAGTGGAGGAACTGCTCCGTGATCCCTCCATCTTCGGCACGCATGTTCGTTCAAAAGCGGAGATCAACAAACTCGAAGGTGTCGGCGCGTGCGAGGCTCCCCGCGGAACATTGTTCCACCATTATACGGTGGATGAGAACGGCGTACTGCAGAAAGTGAATCTGCTCATTGCCACATCGCAGAATAATATGGCGATGAACCGCACCGTCCGTCAGATCGCGATGGAATTCATCGACGGTCCGGTGATCCCGGAACCGGTCATTAACCGCATTGAAGCAGGCATCCGCTGCTTCGATCCGTGCCTGAGTTGTTCCACCCACGCGGCAGGACAAATGCCGCTCGATATTTCATTGATCGATGCTGATGGTACTATATTGGACAGGAGGCTGCGATGAATGCATTAGAGAATAAACCGAAGATATTGATCCATGCATACGGCAACGCGGGCCGGGGAGACGATGCGCTGGGATTCGCTTTTCTGGAAATGTGCCGGCCGTGGCTGGCGCAGGAATATGCACAGCATGTCACGATCGGGCATGGATTCCAACTGAATGTTGAAGATGCCTTTACCATGAGTGAATATGATATTGTTCTGTTCGTCGATGCCACGAAGAATCACATTGCGGATTTTACATTCAGCCCGGTGAAACCACTTCGGAACAATCCGTTCACGACACACACGATGACCCCCGCGAGTCTGCTCTTTCTCTGCAGTGACCTCTACGGACGGAGACCGGAAACGTTCCTTCTGCAGATCAAAGGATACGAATGGGAAATGTCTGAAGGACTTTCGGAAAAAGCGGAGAAGAATCTGTGGGCAGCGTTCCAGTTCTTCCGCAATCAGCTGCAGGATTGGGTGGAACTCAGTAAAGCGCACGATGTGG
>CALROS020000251.1:0-3912 GCA_943369855.1 Chitinophaga pinensis
AAAGCGGATTCAACACTTCCTCCCACGATCCAAAAAGCAACGGAGTATATCAACAAGCATTTGGCATTTGCACGCATGCTGAACAAACCGGTGGTGATGGAAGAGTTCGGCATCGGCAGGGATAAGGGTGAATTCTCTCCGGAATCTCCCGTGACAGCGCGCGACATGTATTACCGTACCATCTTCACACTCGTGTATGATTCCGCCCGCTGCGGTTCACCGTTCGCCGGTACGAATTTTTGGGCGTGGGGAGGACTTGAACGGACAACGAATGCCGATTATATGTGGAAGGCGGGAGATCCGTTCGTCGGCGATCCGCCGCAGGAACCGCAGGGATTGAATTCCGTGTTCAGCTCCGACCGCTCGACGCTGTTGATCATCCGTGAACATGCGCAGAAAATGAAACGGCTCGGTGTGACCGATTCCCTTCAGCGGAATCCCGTTCAGATCAAATAACCGCAGCAGAAAGGAACACCGTGAAATCAGTCATCCAGAGAACAGTAACGGATCTTCAGTACATCAGAATGGGAGCAATTCCCATCTTCTTCATGTTGGCGGCAATCAGTGGAATGAGCGGATCGATTATGGCAAAGAATAATTCGGTAAGGATCGTGAAACAGATCGATACACAGTGGAAATTCCGGGACGCAACGTCGCAGCGGTGGTACACTGCATCGGTCCCGGGGAATGTCCATACCGATCTACTTAGCCATAAACTGATCCCCGATCCGTTCTATCGGACGAACGAAGAGGACCTGCAGTGGATCGGCGAGCGGGACTGGGTCTATCAGACACATTTTGATGCGTCGTCGGAATTCCTGAAACGGGAGAATGTTGCGCTGATCTTCAAAGGACTCGATACGTATGCGAAGGTCTATCTGAACGATTCACTCATTCTGAGTACGGACAACATGTTCCGAGAATGGACGGTGGAAGCGCGTTCGCTGCTCCGTCATGGGTCGAACAAGATCACCATCTTCTTCCGGAATGTCTTCGATGAGACACTCCCGAAATACCGCAACGCTCCGTTCGAACTGCAGGCGTTCCCGAACAACGATCAGGGCGATCCCCGCATTGCCATGTATTCACGGAAAGCGCAGTTCCATTTCGGGTGGGACTGGGGTCCGCGGCTGGTCACCTGCGGTATCTGGAAGCCGATCATCCTTGAAGCGTGGGATTCGTTCCGGATCGACGGAGTCCATATCATGCAGGAGAATGTCACGAAGGAGGGTGCCGAAATCCTTTCCGTCATGAATATCAAATCCGCGAAGGATCAGACGGTGACCATCGCGGTGAATGCCGATTCACGAAAACTTCATTCGGAACGGCATCAACTGACTCAAGGAGCGAACACGATAACGATCCGCGGAACAATCAAGAAACCGAAATTATGGTGGAGCAACGGATTGGGCGAGCAGTATCTGTATCAATATAGCGCCCTTGTTACATCGCAGGAAGGAAAGAGTGATGAGTTCAAGTCAACGCTCGGAGTGCGTTCGCTGAAGGTCGTGCGAGAGAAAGATTCTTCCGGCATGGGACTTCATGTGGAATTGAACGGAGTACCGGTGTTCATGAAAGGAGCGAATTATATTCCGCTCGACAATTTTCAGAACCGCGTGACCCGTGCGCGTCATGAACAGACGGTGAAAGCGGCCGCGGATGTGAATATGAATATGCTCCGTGTGTGGGGAGGCGGGATCTATGAGGATGATTCATTCTATGATATGTGCGACAAATACGGAATTCTGATCTGGCACGATATGCTCTTCGCCTGCGCCATGTATCCCGGCGACAAGAATTTCCTGAACAGCGTGCGGCATGAAGTGGTGGATAATATCACCCGCATCCGGAATCATCCTTCCATCGCGCTCTACTGCGGGAACAACGAGAACGAGGTCGCTTGGGAACAATGGGGATGGAAGCAGAAGTATACGCCGGAACAACAGGCGGCGTATGAGCGGGACCTGAAAGCACTCTATTATGAGACGATCCCATCGGCGCTGCGCGAGGCGGATTCTTCACGATACTATCATCCGTCGAGTCCGATGGCAGGATTTGCCGACCGACCGAAGGAGAACGGCGATACACACTACTGGGGCGTATGGCACGGAAAGGACCCATTCGAGAAATATGAGGAGAATGTCTCCCGCTTCGTCAGTGAGTACGGATTCCAGTCCTATCCTGAACTTGGGACGATCAAAAAATATACGCTGCGGAATGACCGCGTGCTCGATTCGAAAGTGATGCTCGCGCATCAGCGATGCATGGCGGATGAACGGAAGGACAAACAGTACGGGAACCGTCTGATCAAAACGTATATGGACCGGTATTTCAGAGAGCCGAAGGATTTTACGTCGTATCTCTACGTCAGTCAGCTGGTGCAGTCGCTGGGCGTGCAGATGGCGGTGGAAGCGCACCGCAGAGCGATGCCGTTCTGTATGGGGAGTCTCTACTGGCAGATCGATGACTGCTGGCCGGTCGCCTCATGGTCCAGCATAGACTACTACGGAAAATGGAAAGCACTCCACTATCAGTCAAAGGAATTCTTCGCTCCGATCTTCATCGCGCCGAAGATCACAGGAGATTCGGTGCAGATGTTCATCGTGTCGGATACGTTAGCAGAGGTGGAAGGGACACTGCAGATCTCCGTGACCGACCTTTCCGGGACCATCGTATTCGACGCGAAACAGAAGATCACCATTCTGCCGAACAGCAGCAGGAATTATGGAACGTTCGTGAAGGACAGTCTGCTCGGCGGACGGAAGCAGGACCGGCATATGCTCGTGAGCAGGTTCGTTCCGCGCAGAGGGACGGCAGTGGAGAGCCGCACATATTTTGTGTATCCGAAAGAGCTTGCTCTCGAACGGCCGAACTACTCCGTGTCAGCGAAGAAGAAAAAAGATGGTGTTGAGATCACGCTCAGTGCGGACAAACTCGCGAAGAATGTGATGCTGCAGTTTCCGGAAGGAGTGGAGGGACATTTCTCGGAGAATTATTTCGACCTGCTGCCGAAACAGCAGAAGAAGATCTTTTTCCGGACCGACTCGAACAGAAAAGATCTGGTGCATGGTTTGAAAATATTGAGTCTGGTCGATACCTATTAGTGGCGTGCAACTGAAATAACTTTACTATGCTGTCATGCCCGTCCCAAAGGGATCCCGTTGGGAAATGTTCCTATCGGGCATCCACTATACTGGATTCCCGCCAAGATCGCGCGGGAATGACAAATTATTTCAATCCAAATATTAAAAAATATTTTTGGTCCAGGACGCTAGTGTCATTATGGAAATAAATTGTTGATACTATCCCTCAAAGATCCTCCCTTGAAGGGATCTCTGCTTTATTTTCCATTTGAGAAAGAATTATACGGCTCTGCCACGATCACCGGACTCCCTTTTCCCAGACTGCTCTTCGCGAATTCTGCTATGATCTCCTTCGTTTCACCTTTCAGCACAGTACAATAATTATCCGAAAAGAGGACCGGCAGTATCTGTTCTCCGGTGATGGAGTCCTTCACCAGGATCCGTACCGCAAGTGCGATCGCCGGTGACGTTTTGGTATTCGTGAGTTTGATCGTCATGCGGACCGAATCATTCTTCATGACCGTCTGAACATTCGCTTGAAGATCCGGTGCCGGAAGGGAATTGATCCCGCGGTAATCGAGATGCTTCGTTCCTCTCCAATAGAAATTCTCCGAGAGCAATTTCCCGTTCTTATCGCTGAGTGTCAGTTTAATGAAGTGCACATCGCTGAGTGAATCCGCCGCACTGCCGAAGACCTGCATGCTTATCAACGAAATGCCGTAACTCGTCCCTTTTTCGATGCAATAGACACGGACGAACCGTCCTTCAGCAGCAGTAACGGGAATATCGATGACTCCAGGTCTTCCTTCCGCCGTATAGAAAATATCGC
>CALROS020000252.1:0-3906 GCA_943369855.1 Chitinophaga pinensis
CGACATTCGTTCCATATGTTCTGAGCGAAACGTGTATCCGGAACTCCACCGCATCGTTTCGATCAATTGAACATCGTGATGCTTATTCAACAGGAATGCCGCTTTCAATCTGCATTCCTCATATTCATTCTTCGGGACCGAATCGAAAACGATTCCGCTGCCGACGCCCATTGTTCCTTTGTTGTCGTTCAGTTCAAGAGTTCGGATGGCGACATTGAATACCGACTCCTTAGCAGGGGAAATGAATCCGATCGCGCCGCAGTAGACGCCGCGGTTCTGCTGTTCCAGTTCGTTGATGATCTGCATCGTCCGTATCTTCGGAGCGCCGGTGACGGAACCGCACGGGAAGAGAGCGCGGAACATTTCGTAATAGGAAACATCTTTCTTTAATTCACCCTGAACGGTCGATGTCATCTGCAGGACGGTCTCATACCGTTCAACGGAATACATATCGCGCACTTTCACTGAACCGTTCTCGCAGATCCTTCCAATGTCGTTGCGGAGAAGATCGACGATCATCAGATTCTCGCTCCGGTTCTTTTCATCATTCTGCAGCCACTGCGATAATTGCGCATCTTCCGAATTCGTGCGTCCCCGCTTGCACGTCCCCTTCATCGGCTTGGTGATGATGGAACTGCCGGAGCGGCGGAAGAATAGTTCAGGGGAGAATGAGAGGACATTTGTCTCACCGAGATTCAGAAACGCTCCGAACGGAACGTGCTGTTTCCTCCGCAGATCGAAATACAATGAAGGTGCGTCACCGGTTGTTTGGAATTCAAACCTATCCGTGAAATTGACCTGATATGTATCCCCGTTGACGATATATTCTTTCAGACGTTCGATCTTTTGTTCGTAATTGGCTTGGGAAATGCTCAGTCCGGGAGAAAAAATCTGTTCGCTGCTGCCCAAAGCGATATCGGTCAATACTTCAGACGGAATGCTGATCGGTTGCTCATACACGCCGAACCAGATCAACGGTAAAGCAGATGATGTTGGTTTAGGAACATCCATTTCTTCAAAATGATATCCTGCTTCATACGAAACATAACCTGCGATCCAATGGTCCTTGTTCAGATGCACTTCAATAGAATGGAAGAGAGCGGGAATTTCATTGTAAGTCCGTGCGGTAAGGATCTCAAGCGGAGTGTGGAAGAGAAGATTCCTGCTGTTCTGTTCGTCCTGCCGCGATGATTCGAGCAGAACGGTATGCGGCTGCTGGAGGTGTGAAAACAAAAAAGCACGGTCAATCGCTTGACCGTGCTTTGTGATGTCGTTCTGATCAGTCAACCAATTGCTCCAGGTTCACTTTCAGTTTCTGGATGGTCTGTTCGAAGTTCTGCTGTTTGTTCTTTTCCTTCTCGATGATCTCCGGTGCGGCCTTTCCGACAAAATTCTGGTTGCTCAGTTTCGCCATTACACTGCGGAGCTGACCTTCAAGACGGTCGATCTCTTTCTGCAGACGTTCGCGCTCGATGCCGGTATCGATCAATCCTTTCAGCGGAATAAAGATCTCCTGACCATTCACGACAGAACTTGCGGCATAACCGGGTTTTGCGAGTGCCATGCCGATGGTCATATTCTCCAACCGGAGCAGTTTCTGCAGTGCGTTCTTGTTATCCTCCAGGATCGTTACTTTCTCGAAGTCGTTGCAGCTGGCGACGAAATCGACCGTTTTGGACATGGGAATGTTCATCTCACTGCGTATCTGACGGACGGCGGAGATGACATTCTGGAAGAATTCCATCTGCCGCTCAACATACGCATCGATCTGAATGTCCGTATCGGCGATCTGCGGCATCATGCATTGCATAATGGTCTCACCCTCTTTCCGCTCCGCGAGATGCTGGTAGATCTCTTCCGTCACATACGGCATGAAAGGATGGAGCAGCTTCAATGTCTCTTCGTAGATGTTCAGTGCGCGGTTGACGATCGTCCGTTTGAGATGGACATCGCTTGTTTCCTGCAGCCGGTTCTTCACGAACTCAACATACCAGTCGCAGAAATCCTTCCAGAGGAATTCATACAGCAGTTTCACAGCATCATTCACACGGAAATTATCCATCGCAACGGTCACTTCTTTTACGGTGGAACTGAAGCGTGAAATGATCCACTTGTCGGTTAGATCATCCGAGGGTTTCGGAGGTGCGATGGACAATGGTGATTCGTCCCTCGGCAAGAAATCGCGATGCATCATCAAAAAGCGTCCGGCGTTCCAGATCTTGTTCGCAAAGTTCCGGCCGATCTCGCATTTGTCATTATCATAGAGCACATCCTGTCCTACCGGTGCAATGAAGAGGACGGTGAAGCGGAGTGCGTCTGCGCCGTACGTTGCGATCACATCCAACGGATCGGGGGAGTTGCCGAGCGATTTGCTCATCTTCCGTCCGGTTGAATCGCGGATGAGACTGGTGAAGTAGACGTGTTTGAACGGCACTTCACCTTTGAACTCAAGTCCTGCCATGATCATGCGCGCTACCCAGAAGAAGATAATATCCGGTGCGGTGACGAGAACATCGGTAGGATAGAAGTAATTCAGTTCTTTCGTTTCATTCGGCCAATTGTGGACGGAGAAGGGCCAGAGCCATGATGAGAACCATGTATCGAGCACATCATCATCCTGCTTCAGATCCTGCGCGGTGTAATTCGAACCCTGTCGCTTCAATCGTTCGCCGGCTTCCTGAAGATTCCGCGCGACGATGATGCTTCCGTCGGGAAGATAATATGCGGGAATGCGGTGTCCCCACCATAATTGTCGGGAGATACACCAGTCACGGATCCCTGTCATCCAATGTTCGTACGTCTTCACGAACCGTTCGGGATAGAATTTGATCTTTCCTTCCTGAACGGCTTTCAGTGCGGGTTCCGCGAGCGGCTTCATCTTTACGAACCACTGATCGGAGAGATACGGTTCGATCACCGTGTCGCAGCGGTAGCAATGTCCCACATTATGCGTGTGGTCCTCGATCTTCACAAGGAAATGCTGCTTCTCCAGATCGCGCAATAATTCGCGACGGCATTCGTAACGGTCAAGTCCCTGATACTTCGCCGGAACATTCGTATTCATCTTTGCGGAAGTATCCATCACGATGATTTGCGGCAGATTCAAACGGATGCCGGTCTGATAATCGTTCGGATCGTGCGCGGGAGTCACTTTCACTGCGCCGGTTCCGAATGTGGGATCGACGAAATCATCCGCAACGATCGGAATGACTCGGTTAGCGATCGGGACGATAGCGTTCTTGCCGACGAGATCTTTATAGCGCTCATCTTTCGGATTCACGGCAATGGCGGTATCGCCGAGCAGTGTTTCAGGACGCGTTGTGGCAACGACGATCGTCTCGTCGGAATTCTCGATATGATATTTGATGTGCCACAGGTGACCGACACTTTCAACGCCGTTCACTTCGTCATCGCTCAGCGCTGTCTGTTCACGCGGACACCAGTTGACGATATATTTACCTTTATAGATCAGTCCTTTGTCGTAGAGCTGGACGAACACTTCTTTCACAGCATTGGACAGACCTTCGTCCATCGTGAACCGTTCACGGTCCCAATCGCACGATACGCCGAGTGTACGGAGCTGTGTGTTGATCGTTCCGCCGTACTGTTTTCGCCATTCCCACACACGGTCGATGAATTTCTCCCGTCCCAGCTCACGCAGCGATGTACCTTCTTTGCGGAGTGCTTTTTCAACGACATTCTGTGTTGCAATACCGGCGTGATCCGTTCCGGGAATCCAGCAAGCTTCGAATCCCTGCATCCGTTTCCACCTTGTGAAGACATCCTGCAATGTATTATTGAGGATGTGTCCCATGTGGAGAATGCCGGTGATATTCGGCGGGGGAATGACGATAGTGTGCGGTGTCTTTTCGGGATTGACCTCGGCATGGAAGAATCCGCTCGATT
>CALROS020000253.1:0-3896 GCA_943369855.1 Chitinophaga pinensis
CTCATTATTATAGGTGAGGAATGTTCCCCGCGTTTCACGGATCGCTTCCGCCGCAGAGTTCGAAATGTCTTTGGTGATCCCCTGATACCGCTGACAATGATCGTCCGCGCATACATCGAAAATGTCATGGTCCTCTCGGTCGTAATACCGGACGAGTTCATCATCCGTTTGGGTGGTCCGCTGCGATGGAATACCGAGGTTCGAGAATTTCTTCTTCATCTCGAGCATCGCCACCAGCCAGCTGCGCGAAGTGATGGCGTGCGCTTTCAGCAGGTCCATCGGCGCACTCGCACTCATTTCGGAGGAGATGACGCTCGCCAGATACTGTTCCACCGACACCTCGTTGATCGCCGTGATCCCCTTCTCCCTCGCCACCAGTTTCAGCGCACCCTGAAATGTCTGATGCTCGCGGCGTTCCCAATGGAAGTTGATACCGAAAAGAACGTCGTGGATCGTGAAGACCCCGGCCGTGACAGGAGTGAAGACGATCTCTTTTCCCCGGAGCAGTTCGATCTCCTTGCCGCCGTAGAGGATGATCTCACCTCCGCGGATGACCGCTTTGAATCCTCCGGTGACGATCACATCATCCGTGATCTTGAATTTCTCGAGCAGTTCGCCGGATAGTTCCTGATAATTCTCGACAACACCGACTTTAATGAGTGGTTCGGATGAGATCATAATTTCCCGATAATTGAACTGATGATTTCCTGGGGTACAGACACTTCCTGATAGATGCTGTTGACCATTGCTCCGTCCACCGAACGGAAATCCTTCTCCACCGGCGTCACGATCAGTCCTCCGATATCGACCGAGGCGGGACTGATCAACACTTTTGCATCCCCTTCATTGAAATAGACCGCCGGTCTGTGTTTCGAACGGACGAAGACGATCAATCGCCACGAATTATTCTTAAATGATCCGATCACGTTCATCATCGGCTCCTCATTCGTGTTCAGCACCGAACGCATTGCAGATGTAAGACGGAGGAATGCAAGTTCCATCTGCTGCATATCAGAGCCGTCCAGAACGATCACGCTCCGGCCGTAATTCTCTGCGACCGACACATTCACATCCTTGATTGTTGTTACCGAATGTAAATATTGTTCGATCTCCTGTTCAACAGGAATGAGTCCTGCCGGTGACCCCTGGAAATGCATATGGTCCGGTGCGGATGCTCCGCATTTCGGTCCATTATAGAAGACGGAGTAAGCAGGAGAAAGATCCTTCGCAAGTGAGAGGAATGTGAGGATCTGTTCTTCGATGGATTGGGGAATATGATCGATATGCGAAATGGTGAAATGTTCGCGGAAGATCGGCATGGGATTGCAGAGGATGATGAACTTCTCCCGGTAGAGGACTCCCTGCTGTTCCGGCGGAAGATTGCCGATGCAGAGGAAACATTTCCTCTCTTTGATCGTTGCTGCATCCACTTTGGCGCCGGTGCTGACGATCCGTTTGGGATTGAACTGCAGCCGTGCGGAGTATGTACCGCATTCCACATCCTTGAACTGCACATTCTGCAGTGCGGCAACACCCTCCGCCAGCATCGGCCAGCGTTTCTGCTGATCCTGATAGAGGCGGAACGATAATTCGTGGAGCGGTGTCTGCTGGTCTGATGGACTATGGGAGTAGCGCGCGAAGATCTTGTCAGAATGCATGCGGGGAGTTATTTGATATCTCTGTATCCGATAAAATGATTCACCGTGGTCTTACCCATTTGGAACGGCGACTGTTCAACGAAATTGAATCCGAGTTTCTTGTACCATTCAAGTGACGGTGTATTCTGTTCCATCACGCCGAGCCAGATCTGACCGAAGGAATGTTTCTGTGCATGCTCTTCGACGATCTTCAGCAATGCCATTCCGATCCCTTTTCCCTGGAACTCCGGCAGCACATACAGCGACTCGAGATAGCACCGCTTCTGCTCGTGATTGATCTTCATCCGTGCATACCCGACGATGTGACCTTTTACTTCAGAGACAAAACTGGTGGTGTCTTTGTCCTCAAACAATTGGGCAAAATTCGGTTCGGAATAGTAATTATTGAAGTACCATTGAATATCAGTGATGGGAATAAAGTCCGCATACGAAGCCAGCCACGTATTATAGAGTACGTTCTGAATGTCGCTCGTATCGTCCAGTGTCCATTCGCGGTATGTAGGGAGTAGTGACATTAAAGTATCTATTATGCCTTAGGTGTTGTGATCGTTTTGTCAGCGAACATCCCAAAGGGATACCTCAGGGACTGATTGCCAGTGCTCTGGATTCCGGCGTTCATCCGCCTTCGGCGGTTCGGCGGAATGAAATCGCTTTACGTTCCGATATATTCGGAATGAACCGGTGCTCTATTTCTTCTTATTCATCTGTATCCGCGCCTTCATCTCAATCGTGCGGATCTTATCCTTGTAGTAATCGTTCCTGTTGATCTTGTCGATCGGAAGCGCGGCATCGGTATTCCCTTCCCATCGGCGGCAATTGTAGAGGGATGTATAGATACGTCCGATCTGATAATGACGCGAGATGCGGATCGCGGCCGCATAATCCTCGCCGTAGCTTGTGTTCGGCAGAAGGATCTCCCGCAGCACCGGCGTGTAGAATGCACGGGGCGCTCCGAGTCCGTTGATGCGCAGCGCATTGTTCCGTCCGTTCGCCGGCGTCCATTCTTTGTGATCGATCAGTCCTGGAGGGATCGGTTCGAGATTCGCATTCACCAGTGTGTAGGAACCGATCACCATCGCCACGCCTTCTTTGCGGAATACGTTCACTACTTTCTGCAATGTGTCATTGCCGGAGTACAGATCATCCGAATCGAGCTGCACCGCGTAGCGTCCGCACTGCGCCGAAAGGACCGCCTCGTTCCAGCATCCGCCGATACCGAGATCCTGCCGCTGCGGAATGATGTGCACCACGCGCGGATCGTTCTTCGACAACGCGCTGAGGATATTCGTCGTCTCATCCGTTGAATGGTTGTCCACCACGATCACATTGAATGCAAAATCGGTCTTCTGGGAGAGCACGCTGTTCACGGCATCGGCGACCGTCTTTTCGCGGTTGCGCACCGGAATGACCACGCTCGCTTCAACGGGAAATGCATCCTTCGATTTCGGGACTTTCACGAACTTCGGTTTCAGATACGCGCCGATATTCTTCAAATGTTTTGTTGCGACCAGTTCGTTCTCTTTCTGCACGGAGATATTGCGCGGGTCCACATAATCGAACTGTTTCTCGCCGCTCTTCCGGTTATCGGATTCTGTTTTCGTGTAGAGATATTCCTGATCGTGGAACAATTCGTTCTCCACGGAGACTTTCAGCCGCAGGTCATACAATCCCGCCCGTTCCACTTTTTCGATCTTGCCGAATTTCTTCAGTGCCTTCTTCACAGCGGGGACGGAAAAGAACATCAGGGCACCGAAATCAAAATTGTCGCGGATGCTGCCGAGCTGGTAATCGATGGTCGGATGTTCGGAACGCTTCCCTTCCTTCACTTCGTAGAAATCAGAGTAGACCATTCCCGCTTTGGTGTCCTGCGCAATGTGCAGGAACCGTTCCAATGCCGCCTGATTGAGTGTGATGGACTGTGCCTGATTGATGAACAGCAGGAATTCTGTTTTGAGTGATGCGAACAATGCGTTCAGCGTCTTACCGGATGTGAGTGAGTCGACCTTGATCCCCTTGCATTTGGCATCGGTCCCGGCATACGCACCGTCGTGCGCAACCAGCACCTGTTTTACCAGGGATGAATTGATGAATTGCTGAACGGTTCCTTCAAAATACGGTTCATTGCTGAATGGGAGAACGACGGTGATCATGCGTGCGAATCCTGATGGTTTGATATTGGTGTGAAAATTAACAATACCAATGTAAAAAGAAGAGAGAGTGAAAGCAACCGATTTGGGA
>CALROS020000254.1:0-3888 GCA_943369855.1 Chitinophaga pinensis
CCCCGCCAGGGAATACCCGAAAAAGTGGCGGTGAACCATTTCCGGTTCGCGAATCAGAGTCAGTCCGTCTACCAGGGCATCACCGAGATCCTGTATGCGCTGGACTATGAACTGCCGCACAAGAAGATCACGATCCATCTCGGATGGCCGACATCATCGTGGATCGACCGTCTTTCCATCGGTGTCATGATCCTCAGTGTGATCCGTCTGCCGAAGTTCTTCCCGAGGTTCAATTTTGTGATCGAGTATTTCGGAAAACCGAAAGAACAGAAATAGTCCCGTGTCCGTCAGTGTGATCATACCGGCTGCAGGATTCGGCGAACGGATGGGGGCGGCGATCGGAAAACAGTTCCTTTTGCTGAAGGGAAAGCCGATCCTCGTCCACACGCTCGAGCGTTTCGAACAGTGTTCCGCCATAGATGAGATCATCGTCGCTACCCAGCGCTCTTCGTTCCCTGTTATCGAAGAGATGCGAAGGACATACTCCCTCACAAAGCTCCGTTCCCCGATCGAAGGGGGAGAGCGCCGGCAGGATTCCATTGCCAATGCGTTGAAATCCGTCGATCCATCGGCAGAGATCATCGCCGTTCATGATGCTGTCCGTCCGTTCGTCCATCTGAAAGAGATCACACAGTCCATCGACACCGCCCGATATTTCGGTGCTTCCATTGTTGCGGTCAGAGCGAAGGATACGATGAAACTCGCATCGACCGATGGACGAGTTGAACGGACATTGAACCGTTCTTCCTTGTGGAGCGTGCAGACACCGCAGACCTTCCAGCGAAAGGTCCTGATGGATGCGTACGAGTTTGCAGCAGCGAATGATATCACCGCTACCGATGATTCCTATCTCGTTGAGAGGATCGGGATCTCACCGATCATCGTTGAAGGAAGTTACGAGAATATCAAACTCACCACACCGGACGATCTTCTCCTTGCGGAACTTCTTCTGCAGCGATTTGTCCCGTAAATGGTCGAAAAACATCCATAATGGTATCCTATTACAAATCCCTAAATCGAACAGATTCCCTTGCATCTAATCATTCAAATTCCTTATTTTCTCTCACTGAATCTGAATGACAACGTATAAAAGGATCCTGAAATGCAAAATCTTGCGATCGTATTATTGTTGAGCTATGTGATCGGATCGATTCCGACCAGCATCATTGCAACGAAGCTGGCGAATGCCGGGGATATCCGGAAATTCGGGAGCGGTAATGCCGGCGGTACGAATGTTCTGCGCATGCTCGGATGGAAGATCGGTCTTGCCGTGATCCTGTTCGATCTGTTCAAAGGCGTTGTGGCCACATATTATATCCCTCAGCTCTTTTGGAATCCCAATCCTCTTCCGTTCAATAATTATACTCCGTTCCAGGATTTTACGGTCGTGCAGATCATCTGCGGCATCGGTGCGATCTTCGGACATATCTGGACGCTCTTTGCAGGTTTCAAAGGCGGAAAAGGTGTTGCGACCGGAGCGGGAATGATCCTCGGACTTGCTCCTGTTGAATTTGTCGTGGCGATCCTGGTCTTCGCGATCGTGTTCATGTCCTGGCGGTATGTTTCGCTCGGTTCCATTCTTGCCGCAATGGCGATTCCGGTTACATTGTTCATCAGGGAGAATATCTTTCACGTTGATATTCCCGGATATCATACGCTGGTGTACTTTGCTGTTGCTGTTTCACTTCTCATTACGTACACTCACCGTGAGAACATCAAGCGGCTGCTGGCAGGAACAGAGAATAAGTTGACGCATTTCAAAGGTTCCAAGCAGTAGCATTCTATCCATCTGACGTTTGGAGCTTCCTCATGCGCATTTCAGTCCTTGGAGCCGGTAGTTGGGGTACCACGCTGGCAATGGTCCTTTGTGAGAACTTCCGCGACGTTACGCTGTGGAGCTATCGCGCCGACCAGACCGAAGAGATGCGTGAAGCCCGCACGAATAAGGATTATCTCCCGGGAACCGTCCTTCCCAAACATCTGAAGATCACCCACGACGTTGAAGAAGCATCCGCAAAGAAAGACCTCATTGTTACAGCCGTTCCGTCCCAATTTCTCAGAAATGTCCTGAAAGATATCGCCCACCTTGATCTGAATAAGACCATCATCGTGAATGTGGCAAAGGGGATCGAGAACGGAACGCTCATGACGATGTCCGAAGTGATGCTCGATATCCTCGAACATGAAAAGAAGAAGAATATCGCCATCCTCTCCGGTCCGAGCCATGCCGAGGAAGTGGTGAAGAAGATCCCGACCGCCGTTGTATCATCCTCATTCAATACACGCACGGCCAAGATCGTCGCGCAGTGTTTCAACACGCCCTACTTCCGGGTATATGTCTCTGATGACATCCGCGGTGTGGAGCTCGGCGGTGCACTGAAGAATGTGATCGCGATCGGTGCCGGTGTGGTGGACGGTGCGGGATTCGGCGACAATACCAAAGCGGCCATCATTACTCGCGGTATCGCGGAAATGACACGGCTCGGCGACAAAATGGGTGCATTGCCGAGGACGTTCTCCGGACTCTCGGGTGTCGGTGATCTGATCGTGACCTGTATGAGTAAGCACAGCCGTAACCGGCATGTGGGGGAAGAACTCGGCAGAGGAAGGAAACTGGATGCGATCCTCGGCGAGATGGTGATGGTGGCGGAAGGTGTGGCAACGTGCCGCTCAGCGGTCGACCTTGCAAAGAAACATCATACGGAAATGGCGATCTTCTCCGAAGTGTACAATATCATGTTCAATGGAAAAGAACCTCATCGTGCTACGGAAGATCTGATGACCCGCAGCATCAAAGGTGAACACTAACGAATCCGCACTCATCGGCAACTGCCCCGCTGCATGCACGTTCATCACGGAATCCTAACACACGGTCTATCCTATGAAGAAAATTCTGTTCATTCTTTTGTGTCCGTTCGTCCTGTTCGGTCAGCGGACCGCGGATGCGGTCTACATCAATGGAAGGATCTGGACGGTCGATGCATCGCGCCCTGAAGCGGAAGCGGTCGCTGTTGCCGGGGGAAGGATCATTGCTGTCGGCTCGACAAAAGAGATGAAATTGTATAGCGGTCCGTCGACGCGCGTGGTCGATCTGAAGAAGAAGCGGATGCTGCCGGGATTCATCGACAATCACACACATTTCATGTCCGGCGGATTCCAGCTGCAAAGTGTCGATCTTCGCAGTGCAAAGACGGAAGAGGAGTTCGGTTCCATTATTGCGAAACGAGCGGAATCGCGACCCTCTCACTGGATCACCGGAGGAGATTGGGATCACGATCTTTGGAAGAGCGGAAAACTTCCCTCGAAAGAGATGATCGACCGGTTTACTCCGAACACTCCGGTCTTTGTGAACCGGTATGACGGTCACATGGCGCTGGCGAACAGCTATGTGTTGAAACTTGCCGGCATCACGAAGGATACTCCTGATCCGCCCGGAGGGACGATCGTCCGCGATCCTGTTACCGGTGAGCCGACAGGACTGCTCAAGGACGAAGCGATGACGCCGATCTACCGTTTGATCCCCGCTCCGTCCGATGAGGATATGCTGAATGCTGCGCGATTGGGATTGAATGAAGCGAAACGGTTCGGCGTAACCTCCATACAGGATATGGCATATTCATTCGGCGAACGGGATATCACCACATATAATGAACTGAACCGGCGGGGAGAATTGACCGCGAGGATGAACTGTGTCTGTTACATTTCCGGCTGGAAGAACTTGGCGCTCAGCGGCATCCAGGCTCCGTTCGGCGATGAGATGGTGCAGCTCGGTTTCGTGAAAGCGTTTGTGGACGGCTCACTCGGTTCCTCCACGGCATTGTTCTTTGAACCGTTCCTCAATGAGGATACGCACGGACTCCCGATGGATGTGGTGACGGACGGACGGCT
>CALROS020000255.1:0-3884 GCA_943369855.1 Chitinophaga pinensis
GTATCTTCATGGAATTACCGCCGGTCCCGTCGTTGCGCCAGATAATTTATCGTAGAGAATACCTCATCGTTCTCCGAGTACGATTCGATCTCAACAAGACCATCCTTCACAATGCGGAAGATCCTGAACCGTTCATTCAACAGATAGAAGAAGTCCTGGAAGAATGTGCGCGAATCGATATTACATCCTCCGAATTCGAACTGGATGAAATCGATCCCGCCCTGTTCGATCATTCCGCGGGCCCCGTTCAACGTACGGAGTTCGTTCCCTTCAATATCGATCTTTAAAAAATGGATCCTGCTGACGGATGCGGTACGGCAGAATGTATCGATCGATTCCAGCGTGATCGTTTCCGTCTCATTCATGGAGATGTTGAAATGATCCAACCGCCGTTGATAGACCGAGGACAATCCCGAGAATCCGCTGTTCTTATAGAGTGTCATTTCACCGGGAACATCCGTCATTCCGAAGTTATGGAGCACCACAGAGGGAATACCTGCGGTGTTCTTTTGCAATGCAGCAAAGGTGTTCTTCGACGGTTCAAACGCGTGGATCGTTGCCGATGATCCCATCAGCTCCGATATCTTCTTTGAATAGTCACCGATATTGGCGCCGACATCGAAGACGGTCAACGCTGTTCCTGCGGGGAATCGTGATTTGATAAAGCTCAGAACAAACATTTCCCCGCTCTCAATGAGATCCCCGCCGTTCCCGAAATTCATTCCTCGCAGCGACAATGCATGCAGTTTCCGGAAGAATCGCTGCCATGCAGCCTTCCCTTCTATCATTCTGAAAAAGAATAGGAATATTGATTTCACCATACAAGCTCTTCCGTGTTCAACCTTTTCTTGTAAAATGGAATAATCCGACCCCGTACGAGAAGCGTTCCGTGATCTCCGGAGAACAATTCTCCCTGAAGACCCCATCATCATCCACACAGGAGAAACTGACAAGTTCGAGTTCATCGAAGAATCCGCAGATGGTCCGTACGGAATGGACCCGATGAGCATTGAACATCACCCGTTCTGATCCTACCGGTGTGCTCAAATAGAGATCACCATTCAGTGAAAGGATCCTCTGAAGTTCTTTGCAGGCTTTCCGGTTCCCGTCGGGATCGATCTCATCACCGTACCGTCCCAGACCGATATGTTCGATCACATGCAGACAGGAAAGACTGAGGACCGTCCTGTCAGCGAACGGAAGCGCGGTGATCGTTCCGCCCCGGGAAATGAGATTGTTCAATTTCACATTCAACGGACGGTAATCGATGAATTCCACCGGAACGAATGCCGATAGCGGCGCAATTAGATTGATCTGAGACGCAACATCCACATGCTTCTCCGGCCGAGCAGCTGCGATCTTCCGCGCACACCATGCGCTCTGATAGAAATAATGCGGATCGAACGGAGTCACTTCCGTAGCATCGTTCAGCTGCGGGGTGAGTTCACTGAACGGGACAAACTCACGGGTACGCGAACTGTACACTCTCCATTGTGCAAAGAATTTCGGATACCGCATGATCGATGCAATGACGGTCCCATCCTTCCATGGATTGACGATCAAACGTTTGATGACTGAGAGGATCTTCATGATGCTTTAAAATTCTTTCAATAACTTACGGTTGACGAAATAGACACTGACCAGATAGAATGCATTCGCAACGCAGACGGCATAGGCAATGCCGTTGATGCCGAACCAATAACAACCGCCGATATAACCTGCCAAGGAGACAATGGAAGAGATAATCTTGGGAAAAATATACGCTTCCGGTCTCTGCAGCGCCATACCGAGGATCGCCTGCGTCTGACCGACATAAAAAAATCCGATACCGACGGTCAGGATCAAAAAGAACCACGAACTGATGATAAAATCCTTGGAACTGATGATGTGAACGACCGTTTCTCCCGCAGCGAACAGGAAGGCGGCGAATACGATAAAGAGTCCCACCGTCAACACCGATGCGATCTTGATCACGGAATATCCTTTTGCTCTCTCGTTCGGATCTGTTTGTGAGAACTTGCTGTAGATGAACGGCAGAATGAACTGGATGAACACACCATAGACAAGAACGATGGAATTGTTCACCAGACTTGCCGCGAGTCCGTATTTGCCCGCTTCACTGACCGAGACCATACTTTTGATCACCCAGCGTTCCCCGTTGAACTGGAACCAGGAGAGCCATCCCCAGATAATGAACGGAAGACTGTACATCGCGATCTTTTTGAGGGATTCTTTACGGATGCGGATCTTCACCTCACCCGGCGATTCCACTGTGATCTGTCCGCGGAAAAAGAAGATCCGAACAGCCAGAAAGATCCCGGTAGCGCTCAGCACACAGATCATAACGGTGCTCGCATCCATCACGATCATGGCACCGGCAGCGAACAGCAGTATCACGATGCTCAATTTCTCCAGTGTCTGGATGATGGAGATCTGCTTGCGCAGTTTCATTGCATTAAGAAGTCCGTTGAACGGATTGGCGATACTGGAGATGATGATCAGGACCGCCGCACTGGTCCAAAAGAGAAGCGATTGACCGTACTGAAGGACTGCAACGGTAACGACTACGACCGCGGCAATGAACAATACGGCGGCGGAGATCATGATCAATCGAAGGATGGATGCAAGATACGCTGAACGATCTTCCTCCGTACCGGAATATTCAAAATAATATCGGATGAATCCCTGTTCGAGCGGACCGAAAAATGACAATGCGATAAGTCCGCCGATACTCGTGGCGAGGATGAAATTCCCGTATTCCGTCGTTCCGATCGCTGTGGTAAGTTTGATCGAAAGCAGACTGAGGAACAACGATGCGAACTGCCCCCACCCGAGCCAGGAGATCTGCTGCATATGCTCTTTGTTAATACGGAATTCCGTGATGCCGAACCGGAGAAAGAGCTTGTTCACAAATTCGATCATCGGCCGACTCCGCACACTGCGAACAGACGGAAATGATACCGAGGCCGAATGATCCCCAGTTTCGTAAGGATCTTCCCCAGCAAACGGACCGGTGCAAAACCGATCAGCGCCAGAGGATTGATACCGTCCCCTTTCATCACCTTCACCGAAGGGAAATATTCTTTCAATGCTACGGTGAGCGTCACTGACGTGAAGAAATTCTTATGGTCCAGTTCCGCAAAATGTTCATAGAGCAGTCCTTGTCTCGCAAGTTCATCGACAAATTCTGAATTGGGAGTGGTGAACAGGATATTCTTTGCGGCAAGACGTTTCGCTTCGGTGAAGAGGGGTTTCAGGTCCGGTACATGTTCGATCACCTCAAAACAGATCACCGTGTCGAAGGATCCGTCCGGGAACGGAATACCGTCGACGATCTGCACCGCATCGATCCCGCGTTCACGTGCACGGGCAACATACGCAGGATTGACATCCGCCCCTTTCACATCATAACCCATCTTCTTCAGCACGACGGAATAATTCCCCGTAGCACATCCCATATCGAGGATCCTTTTCCCCGCATATTTCGTCGTGAAGGAGATCAATTGTTTTGCAACGGCATCTTCCGGCATGGAATGGTATAACGTTGTTGTGTCACGGAAAACCGAAGCGCGGATCTCTTCCCCGATCATTAAAGTGATCCTTTCGTCAGTGAATAGAACAAGCTGAATCCGCTCAGCGATCGCGTAGCGGCGGTGTAGCGGATGAACAGGATCGGCGCCAGGATGAGCCGCGTATACGATCCGAAATAGGATTGATAATACAGCAGGATATTCTGATACATCACCAAACGGACATTCGGCGGAGCCTGTTTGGTGCTTTGACTTCCGTGATGGATCACTTCGGCATCCGGAATGAAGACGATCTTCCATCCCTTCTGCTTCACACGCCGGCAAAGATCGACATCATTATAGAGGATGGAATAC
>CALROS020000256.1:0-3878 GCA_943369855.1 Chitinophaga pinensis
CTCCTCATTACAGTGATGTTCGTTGTGCTGTACGGGATCTCGGATGAGTTCCATCAATTGTTCACACCCGGACGTTCGACGGACCCGTACGACGTTATGGCGGATACATTCGGGGGACTGATGTATGTGCTGATAAATCTGCGTTACAAATTCTACCGGAATGCACAGAGTGAATAATGTCATCACCAGGATCACGGCGATCCCGACATTCCGCTCCCTTCGGCAGCCAGCGTACCGGTTATTCTTTTCCGGACAGATACTCTCGCTGGTCGGAACGTGGATGCAGACGATGGCGCAGGCGTGGCTTGTCTATCAATTGACGCATTCATCCGTCTGGCTCGGCACGATCGGATTCCTGAACACATTCCCGATGCTGCTGTTCGCATTCTACGGCGGCTCCATTGCGGACCGGTTCCCGAAGCACCGAATCATTCTCCTTACGCAGTCGCTGTCATTGATCCAGGCGGTGATCCTGACGTCACTCGTCTTTTGGAACGCTGCAACTGTGCAGATGGTCTGCGCACTTGCATTCACGCTCGGTACGATCAATGCGTTCGATGTCCCCGCGCGTCAGGCTTTTGTCGTCGATCTAGTGGGAAAAGAGAATCTCGCAAATGCCATCGCGCTGAATTCCGCATCGTTCAACGCTGCCAGGATCATCGGTCCCGCGATCGGCGGGGTGATCATCGGCGCCGCAGGAGTCTTCTGGTGTTTCTTCCTCAATGCGGTCTCCTTCCTTGCGGTGATCATTGTCCTGCTGAAGATGAGGATCGAAACGACCTCTTCCGGACCCAAAGAGAGGATCAGCGTTCTCGGCGGACTGAAAGAAAGTATCCGGTATGTCCGCGCGGACCGGTCCATGACCGCAGTGCTTGTTCTAGTCGCCGTCATTACAGTATTCGGCTGGTCGTATACCGTTCTGCTTCCCATCTTTGCCGATTCGATCCTGAATATCGGTGCGGTCGGACTCGGAAATCTGATGATGTCATTCGGCATCGGTGCATTCATCAGTGCGATGATCGTCGCTAGTTCTGAAAGCAAGGTCCGTCCGAGCAGATTCATCTATTCGGGAATGGGTCTCTTTATTGCCGGTGTCTCGGTATTTGCTTTATCCACCAATGTTGCCGTATCATTATACAGTCTCGTCATCGTCGGCATGGGACTCATCATGTTCATCTCAACGGCGAATGCAACATTCCAGCGGCGCGCACCAGATGCTATGCGGGGAAGAGTGATGGGATTGTATCTGCTGATCTTTCAGGGACTGGCGCCGTTCGGGCATTTCGGGATGGGATGGGTTGCGAACGAGATCGGACCGAGACCGGCGATCCTCTGCGGTGCATCCATCTGTGCGGTGAGCGGCATCGCGATGCGGTTATATATGAATTCTCAACGTGAAAAATAAACGAAGGAACAGTATGCTCAAAAAGTACATTTCACCCGTTCTTGCTCTTCTCCTCATCTTTTCGTTCGCATTCGGTCAGTCCAACGGCGATCAGATCGCACTGCAGAAAGCACTCCAGGCTCCGACGGATTCCGCGAAGATCGAACAGATCAATGCATTCCTGAAGGAGAATCCGAACAGTCAGATGGTGCCGAATGCCTATGCAATAAAATTCCAGATCTATTCGAACATGAAGAACGACAGCGGTGCGTATTTTTCCGTGAAGAAATATCTTTCGCTGCTCGATCCCTCGCAGCGAGTTCCCGCGATGAATGCCGTTGCATTCGAATTCGCACAGAGGAAGATCTTCATCGATTCCGCGTCCGCACTCATCGACAGTGCCATCGCACAGTATGGCAAAGAGGAACCTGTTCTGCTCAACACCAAAGCGCTGATCCTGTTCCGGCAAAAGAAGGTCACAGAAGCACTGAATGTGCAGCAGCACACGGTTTCACTCCTTCCGCCGAATTCAACGACCGATCCACGGTATGTCTCGTTCTATGTGCAGCTGGGATTCATCCAGTTCGAAGCGGGCGATGCCGTGAACGGAATGCAGAAGATCATCCTCGGCAACATCATCCTTCCGAAAAATAGCCTCTCCAATACGGTGATCGATTCCATGCTCATTGCGAAGAACATCTCCTCTTCGTCCGCAGCCGGTGTGAGGGACAGTCTGTACCGGAATGCAGTCAAAGATTATTTCCGTAATGCTTCGGACAGTGTCATGGCGAAGAGTGTATTGGGAGTAGCACTTGCACGGATGAAGATGTTCCCGGAGACGGCAGTGGCGTACTCACTGGAATCGTATATGGCGGCACGCGACCGGACGATCGAAGAACGTTCCGGTTCAGCGGCAGCATTGGGACTCACATACTATCTCTTCGGCCGTTATTCGGATGCAGAACAATACCTTGTCGAGGCGGCATCATTCGCCTCGCCGAATGAGACCGAATTATTCCTTTCCCTCGGCGATGTGAAAGAGAAACTGGGGAAGAAGAAGGAGGCATTCGATGTCTATCTCGCCGGTGCGATGGGCTCCCGAGCATCATCGGTATATGACAAATTGATCTCCCTGAAGAATGAACTGCATCCCACCATCAGTTTGGATTCGCTCATCGTTGCGTATCAGGCAGCATCACTCAAGTTCACACCCGAAGAATTCCACCGCGCTCCGTCGGAACTGAAGAAGAATGAATCCGAACGTATCGTCCTTGCCGAACTTTTCACCGGATCCGAATGCCGTCCATGTCAGGCAGCGGATATTGCCTTCGATTATCTCATCGAGCGGTACCGCACCTCATCGCTGGCGATCCTGGAATATCACCTTCATATTCCTGCACCTGATCCTTTCGTCAATATGGATTCAGAGAACAGAGGGAATTACTACAGTGTGAACAGTACGCCGACAGCGGTCTTCGGCGGGACCACGGTCAATTCATCCGGAGGGAGCAGAGTAGCGGCGCGGAACAAATTCCTTCTGTATTCGGACATCATTGAACGTCAATTGAAACGGCCGACGACCGTGTCGATCACTCTGCAGGCGTCCATGAAGAAGAATATCGTCTCGGTTTCCGCCAAAGCAACGGCCGGAACGTCATCAAAGTCATTGAAGCTCAGGATCGCATTGGTGGAGGATGAGGTATCGTACAAAGGAGCGAACGGGATCGAACGCCACAAATTCGTCGTCCGGAAGATGCTGAAGTCGGCTGACGGCTTCGCCTTCGCGAAGAACGGGAAGGTGACCGTCGAACAGAAGGTCGATCTGACCGCTGTTCAGAAAGAATTGAATGAGTATTTCACCAAAGCCAATGCCCAATTCGCGGAAATGGGGGCGGCGATCAGAGAGAATAAATCCAAGATCGAACCTGCCCGGCTGGCGGTCGTTGCCTTCGTTCAGGACGACATGACCAAAGAGGTCCTTCAATCCGTAACGGAGAAAGTTAGCGTTAAAGTCAACAGCAAATGATTAACGTAATATATACTTGACAATTTTGTTTTAATACCCTACTTTTGAAAGCCCTTCCATAGAAACTCAATATTAAGGATTCGATTGTCCGTTACGATATACGACATTGCCAGGGAAGCGAATGTAGGGATAGGTACAGTCTCACGGGTCTTGAATAACAGTGCTAATGTTACTTCAGAGACCCGCGAACGTGTCATCACCATTGCCCGGCGGCTGAATTATCAGCCGCACGCGTTCGCCCAGGCATTGGCCCGCAAACGATCCAATACACTGAGTGCGATCATCCCTTTCTTCACGAATTATTTCTTCATCGAGGTCCTTCAGGGGGTCCAGGAGACGTTGACCACTCTCGGATACGATCTGATCATTCACGGCGCCAATAGTCAGGACCAGGTCGAAGAATACCTGCAGCGCTCAATGCGCAAAGGGAGAGTGGACGGTACGTTGCTCTTTTCATTGGAACTGCCT
>CALROS020000257.1:0-3873 GCA_943369855.1 Chitinophaga pinensis
GTGCTGCTGACCGTTCTGTTCATCCTGCTTGAAGCGTCAAGTTTTCCCGTGAAGCTCCGGTCGGTCCTCGGTGACCCGAAACGGGATTTCTCCGCTTTCACATCATTCGTCAACAACATCGAGCGGTATCTGATGATCAAAACATTCATCAGTGCTCTCACCGGTATCCTCGTCCTTCTCTGGCTGACGATGCTGGGTGTGGATTCACCGGTCCTGTGGGGCTTCCTCGCATTCCTGCTCAACTATGTTCCCAATGTCGGTTCCACGATCGCAGCAATTCCTGCCGTGATCCTTGCATTCATCCAGCTCGGTCCGGGCACCGCCGCACTCGCTACCGTTGGGTATATGACCATCAATGTGGTGCTGGACAATGTGGTCGAAACGAAGTTGATGGGAACCAGGCTCGGACTTTCCACGCTCGTCGTTTTCGTTTCGCTCATTCTGTGGGGAAGTCTGCTCGGAGGCATCGGCATGGTGCTCTGCATTCCGCTCACAATGACGGTGAAATTCGCCTGTGAACAAAAGAAGGAGTTGAAATGGATCGCCGTGCTGCTCGGTCCTGAAGATGAGAACTCACTGTTGGGTGTTCATCCGGTTGTGCCGTAAATGTCATCATTGACCGTACACTATTCTTCCGTTCCGTTAGGAGCGACCGGTACAATTAATTATTTCTCACATAGCCCGGTAGGGGCGGCCAGTGATTTGCATTAGTAAGAAGTTCTTTTACAAGCTCCGTTAGGAGCGACCTGTTTTCATTAAAGGTTCATCAGCACTAAAGAGAGAGCATTGGTGGAAAATGGTTTATAAAGATTATTACAAGGACCTCGGCATCGCATCGACGGCGTCCGCAGCGGAGATCAAAAAAGCATTCCGGAACCTCGCCAAAAAACATCATCCGGATAAGACCAAGGGATCGAAATCATCCGAAGCGAAATTCAAGGAGATCAACGAAGCGAACGAAGTGCTCAGCGATCCGGAAAAACGGAAAAAATACGATCAATTCGGAGCGGATTGGAAATCATACGAACAATCCGGTGCCCGTCCCGGCGGATTCGATTGGGGAAAATACAATGCCGGACAATCGGAACAGCAGCATCAGCAGCAGAACGAATCGTCGTTCAACGATGCCGGTGTGAACGACCTGTTCGAGATGCTGTTCGGTCAGCGGACCGGTCAGCGCGGCGGAGGACGCAGGAGCAGAGCCGTTGACGGGAATGATCTTGAAGCGTCGACGGTGATCACGCTGGAGGAAGCATATCACGGCACAACGCGGCTGATCCAGCTGAACGGACAAACGATCAAAGTGACGGTCAAACGGGGGGCGGCGGACGGACTGAAGATGCGCATTCCCGGCAAAGGAGGCGCAGGATCAAGCGGAGGGAAAAACGGCGACCTGTATCTCACCGTCGTGATCGCGGCGCATCCGTTCTTCACACGCTTCGGCGATGATCTGCACTGCAGTCTTCCGGTCGATCTCTACACAGCGGTGCTCGGCGGAAAGACATTCATCAAGATCCTGAAAGGGAATATCACCGTGAGTATCGCACAGGGGACCCAGAACGGGAAGGAATTGCGGCTGGCCGGACTGGGAATGCCGGTCTATGGCGAAAAGGATCAGTTCGGAAATCTTTTGGTCACGGTCAGCGTCGTGCTGCCGGGTGATCTCACCTCACAGGAATTGGAACATTTCAAATCATTGTCGGCATTGAGATCCGGTCACCGGCCGTGATGCAGAACCGCATCACTAAAACACGGCACCATCATTTTTACACTGCACCACCAACAGAGGAACCAATGAAACCGAATATCGAGATCTCCGAATCCAACATCAAAGCGATCGCTTTGAATCTGAATACACTGTTAGCCGATGAATATGTCCTCTATACCAAGACGAGGAATGCCCATTGGAATATTCAGGGACCCAATTTCATGGAACTGCATAAATTCTTCGAGAGCCAATACGATACACTCGACGTTTCGATCGATGATATCGCGGAACGGGTCCGTTCACTCGGCCACTTCTCCCTCGGCACCATGAAGGATTTCATCGCCATCACCCGTCTGAGCGAACATAATCATGATTTCTCCGATCAGAAACATATCATCCAAACACTGATGGAGGATCACGAAGCGGTGATCCGCACATTGCGCAAAGATATCACCACCACTTCCGAATCGCACCGCGATCTCGGTACGGCAGACTTCATGACGGGATTGATGGAACAGCACGAGAAAATGGCGTGGATGCTCAGAGCATATCTGTCGTAATGCTCATGTGATATGATCACACCGGCGTGGATCTGAGTCAATGGGCGGAACAGATTCATGCCGCCTCCGGTGATCCTACAGTCTTTGCTGCTTCGCATGGAAGGATGTTCAGGTGTATGCAAAAATGTATGCCTCCGTTAGGAGGCAACTGTTCTTAGCCCCGTCAGGGGCGGCCTGTGCTTTGACCTGTATTTTTTTTTTGAGATCGTATTGTCGGAAAGATGGTACACCATGAACTACACTAAAAAAATCATCGTCCTGCTCTTCGGAGCTGCTGTTCTGATCACCGTTGTCGTCTCTGCATCGTTCTGGGCGTTCATCCAGATCAGGGAATCATCGGAATCACGCCGTCACACGAATGAAGTGATCGACCATGCCGAAGGGTTACTGACATCGCTGATCAATGCCGAGACCGGAGAGCGCGGGTACCTGCTCACCGGGGACGAATTATTCCTGCAGCCGTACCTTGCCGCACGGGACAGCATCGAGCTGCAGAAAAAAAAGCTCATCACGCTGACGTATATCGCGGAAGCACGTTCGCATATAACGGCACTTTATCCGATGATCGACCGGAAGATGGCGGAATTATCCCGTTTGATCGAGATCCGCAGGATCAACAAAGGATCCGTGGCTGTATTGATGGTAAAGCGGGGAGAAGGGAAACGGATCATGGACTCGATCCGCACGGAGATCGGATCGATATGCTTCATCGAGAGGGAGTTGTTGTCCGCACACGAGACGACCTTCCAATCCGACATGAGATTTCTCTTCATTGTTATTGTGGCCGCCACGATCCTGATGCTGATCTTTGCACTTTCGTTCGCCTATTTGATCTACCGCGAGACACAGCATAATCTAAAGCACCGGCTCCATGAAGAAACGCAGCATCTTCTGGAAGTGCAGGAGGAAACGAACAAGAAGCTTCAATGGGCGAACTTCAATCTGCAGGTGAGTGAAGAGAAATTTGAAGTGACCCTCAACTCCATCGGGGATGCCGTCATTGCAACTGATTCCGCCGGATGTGTAACCATTCTGAATCCTCTCGCCGAAGAACTGACCGGATGGACCCAGGCCGAAGCATCGGGCAGACCCGTGAAAGACATCTTCAATATCATCAATCAGGAAACTCGTGAGCCATCCGTCATCCCGATCAGCGATGTGCTGGAACATGGAACGAAACAAGGACTGGCAAATCATACCGTTCTGATCGCACGCAACGGGAAAGAATGTTCTATCGCCGACAGTTGTGCGCCGATCATCGATCGGGACGGACATGTGGTCGGCGCCGTCCTCGTCTTCCGGGATGTCACCAGTGAGTATGCTGTGCAGCAGGCGCTGCGGGAAAGTGAGGACCGGTCAAGGAAAATGTTCGATGAAAGCACCATCGGAGTGATGACCATCAGCAAGGATTTCCATTTTATACGGACGAACTATGCCTTCCAGAATATGCTTGGATATACCGAAGAAGAACTTAAACTGCTCACCTTGAAAGAAATTACCTATCCGGAGCATCGGCAAAAAGATACTGATCGTATCAATCAGCTGCTGGACGGAAAGATCCGTGTCTTCGAGACCGAACGGAGATATAAAAAGAAAAGCGGAGAG
>CALROS020000258.1:0-3869 GCA_943369855.1 Chitinophaga pinensis
TGAACGACGGGAAATATTTTTCGTTGAACAATTCGAACGATGTTGTCAGCATTACCAGAACAGTGACGGAACAGACAAGTGTGTAGATGCCGGTGAGAATCTTTACATTCGTGCTCATATAAGTCGCTTTCTTTTTGTAAATTTCATGAAACATTGTGCTAATAGCAATCCTTATCCCCGAAAGTCCGTCATGAAACGTTCGCTCCTTCTTTTTCTTGTCATCGCTGCACAGCAGCTCTTCCCGCAATATACCGTCACCTCGCCGTATCTCAAAACCCCCGAGATAATGTTCGGATATGTGGACAGCTGCGCAAAATTCTGGATGAAAGCGTACGATCCGGTGAACGGTGGATTCTATGTGAACATCAACCGCCAGGGGAGTCTTTCCGGTACGTCCATCAAGAACACGCTCAACCAGTCCCGCGATGCGTACGGTTTCATCCGCGCGTTCCAGATGACCGGTGATACGAGCTATCTGCGGTATGCGCGGTACGGGTTGGACTTCATGTATAAATATGCGTGGGACAAGACATACGGAGGATGGTATAACGACATCAACAACATCGGCACGGCAACGAGTCCGACCGGGACGAAGACCGCGTTCTATCAGCATTACGCGCTGCTCGGCATCGCCGCATCGTGCGAAGCGACGGGGGATACGACGGACTGGGGCTGGCTGATGAAAGGGGTTGAGTACAACGAAGCGAAATTGTGGGATAAGGACTTTACGAACTTCGGTTATTACGATTATGTCTCCGCCAACGGTACATCGCCGACGGATAAGACATTCAATTCCACGGTGGATGCGGTGACGACCCACGTGCTCCATCTCTATCTGATGACCGGTCAGGCGAAGTATAAGGTACGATTGTTGGAACTGGCGGACAATATGATCTACCGTCTCGCATCGAATGCATCGCTGCAGAAGATCGGATTCGCCGAAGTGTATAATTCCTCCTGGCAGATCAAAAGCAGCACGAGCGATGAACAGCGTTCCATTATGGGACATGTATTGAAGACCGCGTGGTGTCTGGGACGAATCTATCAGATCGAAAAGAATCCCGTCTATCTTACCACAGCGGAGAATCTTGTGCAGAGCGTCCTCGCCAAAGGATACGATCATCAGTACGGCGGACCGTACAAGGATTACAACCGCATCACCGGCGCGATGATGATGTACGGTATCACCGACACGGCGAAAGCGTGGTGGCAGATGGAGCAGGCGGTGACGGCGGGATTGATGCTGCATCAATTGACGGGGAAGGATGAATATCTGAAGATGGCGGACGGTTCCATCGATTTCTTCATGAAGTATTTTGTCGATCATGTCTACGGCGATGTGTATGCGGATATTGCCAAGAACGGCTCGCTCATCCCTTCGTGGGGAACGATGAAAGGTGGAACGGGAAAAGCCGGTTACCATTCCATCGAGACAGGGTATTATACCTACCTGTATGGAAAACTCCTGACCAAAAAAGAGCCGGCGACACTCTATTATAAATACGATGCACTCAACATACCGCGCACCATCCGCATGCGTCCCGTCGGACTTCCGGAAGGTTCACTGAAGATCGTGTCAGTGAAACGGAACGGCGCGGCGTACGGAAATTTCGATTCCACAGGATTGACGCTCACGCTGCCGTCGGGGACGGACGGGATCTTTATGGTGACGTACGCTCCGGTAACGAATCCGCTGAGCGTTGCAGAACGAACGGCTGTTCCCGGATCATTCACACTTGATCAGAACTATCCCAATCCGTTCAATCCGATCACCGCGATAGGTTTTACCGTTCAAGTCTCAGGCCATGCCGTACTGGAGGTCTATGATATACTCGGTCGGAAATTGTCCACTTTGGCCGACGGCTCCTACCAAAGCGGCTATTATTATAGAGTGAATTTCGACGGTTCCGCCCTAGCCGGCGGGACGTATTTCGCCGTGCTCCGCTCGGGGGGCGAGGTCCGCATCCGGAAGATGCTGCTGGTGAAATAATGCGCTGACAGGACAGTTTTTTCTGTGGCGGAATGATGATAATTTTTTAACTTGTATGGATACGCCGAATCGTGTAGATTATCATTATTACCTAACAAACTGTCATCGGAATCCTTTTTGACCTTACTTTCTTCATTTTTCCACGTCTACGTCCGCGCCGTGATGCTCATTCTGCTGAGTGTGTGGGTCCTCTGCATGCTTGCGGCGGATACCCGCTCCTGCGGCCTCAGATTCGGAGAGGAAACTGCGTTTGCCGGAGAATATTCATTTCAGCAGCATTCCGACTCGGAAACCGATGCCGGTGAGCGGCAGCAGGAGATCTCCATTCCGACCCGGAAGTTCAAACCCCGTTCCACACCGCCGAATACCATGAAACAGGAATCCATGCCCGTCAGCGCCGGATATCGGCCGGTGATGCATGCGGACAGTGAAGAAGCGCATGTGAAACAACTGCTCACCTCCATTGAGCGCGGACATTCCCTGCTGAGGATGCACGAACTGCAGTTCCAGCATTCCGAACGTGAACAGAAGATCTATTCAATGAACGACATTGCGTGAACAGACGCTGAGGCGTGCCGCTCCGTGCGGCGCGCCTTTTTTATTTTTTACTTTAACGGAACGAACAATTGATCGGAAAGGATTCACGGATGAAGATGTTGAGATACGGACTGTTGCTCATATTGGCGTCGAACGGAATACTGCTTGCACAAACACCTTATCCGATGTCCGGAGGGAATTATTCCGAGACATTTGCCGACATCGCTAATTGGACGAATAATTTCGCCGCAGGCACAGGGGCGAACCGCTGGGCGTCGGTGGCGGTGAATGCGACCGGTACCATTCCCGACGGAAAAAAGACCACCGTCAGTTCGGCGACATTCACGTCGTCAACCTCCGGCGGTGTTCAAAAAGGGACACAGAATATGATGTTCCTCGCCACAGGATCAACGGACAACACCAGTGCCGTCGCCGCCGATCTGTTCCTCGACTTTACCGGAAGGACCGCCGGGACAATTAGTTTCGACTGGCTCGAAGTGGCGAACAGTACAGGGGACCGTAAATCTTCACTGCGTGTCTTTACGAGCACGGACGGAACGACATTCACCGAATTGACGGCAGCCCAAGTGTTGAATGTTGCGAACAATGTCGTCGCCAGCGGATCGATCTCTTCCGTCGCACTTCCCGCAGCGTTCAACAACTGCGCAACTGCCCGTATCCGTTTCTATCAGCATAACGCCGCCGGCGGGACCACCGGCAGCCGTGCCAAGATTGCCATCGACAATCTTTCGATCACTTCCACATCGTCATCACCCAGCGTGACCGTTGACAGTACATCGTTCAACGGCGCATTCGGCAGCATCGCGTCGGGAAGCACATCCGCAGAGCACACGTTCAAAGTGTCCGGCAGCAGTCTCACCGATACCATCTTCATCACCGCTCCGACCGGATTCCAGGTATCCACTGCAAGCGGATCAGGATTCGGCACCACGGTGAAACTCGTCCCCTCCGGCGGAACGGTCGCTCAACAGACGATCTACGTCCGGTTCGCGCCGAATTCCGTTACATCGTTTTCGGGAAATATCACCGTCGCTTCGGCCGGGACGACAACATTCAATGTTGCGGTGAACGGGACCGGTTTTTCCGCACTTTCACCGGCAGCGGCGCTCTCCGCATCTCCGGCGCTCACAGAGTCAAATCTGAACTCGTCCATCATCACCGTCACCCTGTCCAATGAAACGTTCGCGGATAATGTATTGTCTGTCGCAAATGTTTCACTGAATAATGCTCCGGCAGGAACAACCGTCGCAGATATTTCCTACACCAATTCCACGCATGCCGATATCCTTATCGGTTATAACGGCACCGACTTCGATGCCAA
>CALROS020000259.1:0-3848 GCA_943369855.1 Chitinophaga pinensis
GTGGATGTGGTGGATCGATAACGGTGTGATCCACGGTGAGCGGAAGCAGGGCGGAGAGCGGAATTCCAAAGCGGCTATGCTCACGTCATTCTCCCTGATCGTTGTGGCGCTGGTCGGTATGGCGATGCACGGCGGGAGCACTGCCGCGGAAGATCAGGGCGCGGTCACCTATGCCGCCGGTGTGCTGGATCAGTCGTCGGTGGTCGTATTCATTCTCGGATTTGTGTCGGTCATGATGTCGGCTTTGTCGCACTCGTTCCTTACGGTCGCATCGATCGTCACTTGGAGAACGTTCAGCACGCAGTCCCGCGACATTGTGGATGACAAACATGTGCTTGTTGCGCGTCTGGTGATCGCTGCCAGCGCTCTGCTGATGATCCTCTTTATCACTTTCGTCCAGTTCTTCGGTGCGATGATGCTGGTCGTGTATGTGCAGTATCTGTCTTGCTTTGCCGCTTCCATTGTCGGAGCGTTCTCGGTCTTTGTGTTCCGGAAAAAATATCATTCATTCGGTGCGGCGGCGGGGATCGTCGGCGGGACCGGTGCGGGTATGATCTTCCTCCTTCTGAGTTACGGGGGAGGCGATTCCGCGATTCCGGTGATCGGTACGCCGTACGGTGCGGCAACCGGCATCTTTGTACTTTCGATCGTTTGTTCGCTTGCCGGCACGCTGCTGGCGGAGCGGAGAACAGTGAAGCGTTCCATTATCGCGTAGATTATTACAGCAGTAGCAATTCGCAATCCACTAATCCACCAATCACACATAACAAGATAGGAAGAACATATATGAAGAAGATTTTTCTACTTCTCGTAACTTCCATGGTCGTTGGTCTGCCGCTCTCTGCACAGTGGCTGGTCAATGGATTCGAGTCGACGGCAAAAGACTCGATGTTCACCATAACAAAAAACACCAACGCGGGAAAGAAATTCTATTTCCTGCAGTATGATACTGTTGGTGCAAAACAGGGATCCAAAGCGTACAAGACCAGCTGGAAGCTGAATGCTTCCGAAGGGTACGGCGGCAACGACGGCTTCGAATTCAAGATGCCGAGAGCAAAGGATTCATCGTACTATGCGAAGAATCACAAAGGTCAGTATCGCGACAGCACCTATATGAACTTCGGTGCGGCGAAATATATCAGCGTCTGGTTCAACAATCTGAAGAAATCATCCGCAGCAGCGGGTGCTGTTCAGATGCGTTTGAAACTCCACGATGCCGGCGGAGATTCGAAATACTGGTCAGGCGGCACGGAGCAGGTGGAAGACTGGTATTTCCAGACAGACAAAGTGTATGATGCCGATCCGGGTTGGAAACAGCTCATCGTTCCGTTGAAGGACGAAGGCGCAGGCTCACCGGACGATCTGGGATTCCATCTTCCCGGATGGAGCGGTACGCAGAACGACGGCGTGCTGAACCTCAACAAGATCATCGGTTTCACGGTTGAATGGACGGCAAATCCTCTGCCGGGCGATTCCACTGCGAACGGCGAGATCATGTGGGACAATATGCAGCTGCTGGATTATGCGTATCAGCCGATCTACAAATTCAACAGCTTTACACAGGATACAGCTAATTTCAATGCTGTTGGATTCTGGGGTGCGCTGGGCGGAATCAAGTATACGGAAGAAAAAGTGGATACGCTTATCGCTCCTTCCGCACTTGCTGTTGATTACAAAGTGAACTGCTCGAATGACTGGGGAGGATATGCAAATTTCCTCTATAACTATCCTGCAGGACAGATCATGCCGGATCTTTCCAGCAATCAGGAACTGGTATTCTTCGTGAAAGTGGTCGATCCGCTGGTCTCCTCCACCGGTACGATCGGCAATGTTGTCTCCATGCGTTTTGTTCTGCGTGAAGGCGATCTTGCATCAGGCACAGCAGGCGGCGACGAATGGTTTGCACGCGCAGACGTTCGGCTTGATTCCGTCGGCAAGACACTCGGCTGGCAGATGGTCAGCATTCCGCTGGTCGGACTTCCCGGCAGCTGGGGTGAATTTGCCGCAGCACCGTTCAAAGGATTCTATGCTGTGAACGGCTCGGACAATGTGATGAACCTTGACAAGATCAAACAGTTCAAGATCGAATTCTCGGCGAGCCGCGATGCAGGTCAGCCCTTCTCCAACGATCTGGTCTATTCAGGAAAAGTGCTGTTCAGTTCAATGCTCCGCGCAGGGTTCCGCAACACGGATAAAGTTCCCCCGGCACCTGTCACCGGAATTCTTGCAACAAAAGGTACATACACGAATTTGGTGACATGGTCCGACGTTCCTTCCGAACCGGGTTCCACCTACGATGTGTATGCAAGCTTGAAGACATTCAGCTCGACAACAGCTGTCGGTGTTGAACACGTTCCGTACTTCGGTCTGCCGGTCGGCACACAGTTCAACACGCATGTGCTTCGCGCAGCAACCAAAGATAAAGATGTCACCTATTATTATGGTGTGACGGCAACGGATGCGAACGGTAACACGAACGCACCGGTCGTGATCGGACCGATCACCAATAAAGCACAGGGCGTCCCGGTGATCTCATGGGGCAAACCGGCTTCATTGGCAGTGGACGGATCACTCGGCGATTGGGCAGGCGTTTCACCGATCGTTCTGAACTCCTTCCGCAATCCTGCTGTCGGACACATTGCACCGAACGGACAGTTGAAGGACAGCCTTGATCTTTCCGTGAAAGCATATCTTGCAATGGATGCCAACAATCTGTATGTGGCATTCGATGTTGTTGATGATACGGTCTCCATCGATACGACCGGAACATCATATCAGCAGGACAGCCCGGATCTCTTCCTTGGTTTCTATGATTCCAAAGGGGACCGCCACAAAGGATACACCGGCGGAGCACGTCCTGACTATCATTTCCGATTCTCGCAGAACTTTATCATGATCGACAATAAAGGCGGCGCAGTGTTGGAATATGCAAAAGGAAGCTCCAAATATGTCTGGAAGAAGAAAACACTCTCTTCCGGTTACACGATCGAAGCAGCGATTCCGTTCTCGCAGATCGCAGCGATCTCAGGCGGAGACAGCACATTCGTCGCCGCAAAGACGATGCAGATCCCGATCGACTTCTCGATCAACGACCGCGATGGTAAGACCGATCGTGATTGTATCTTCGGATATTCCGCATTCAACGACGACAATTCATGGGCAGACCAGTACCGCTGGACCTACACATGGATCGGCGATGATGCGCTGGCGGTAAGCTCGGGCGCGGCAGTTCCTGAATCCTATTCCTTGGATCAGAACTTCCCGAATCCGTTCAACCCGACCACATCCATCAACTATCGGTTGGCAAAATCAGGACTTGTCTCTTTGAAGGTCTATGATGTTCTCGGCCGTGAAGTTGCAACACTGGTGAATGGAGTTCAGGATGCAGGCGTACATAACGTTCAGCTCAACGGAACACGGCTGGCAAGCGGTATGTATCTCTACAAGATCGAATCCGGTTCATTCTCCGCAGTAAAAAAGATGATGCTCTTAAAGTAATTCCTTCAACACGGGGGGGCTTTCGAGCCCCCCTGTAGTTATTCATCAAATGAAGAACTTCGTATGAACATTTCATTGTCAACCTCAGTCAATCTCCTGAAACACTTTATCGTCCTTTGTGCCGCTCTGCTGGTGATCGCGCTTCCGATGGATGCCGGTCAGACGGGAAAGATCTCGGGAAAAGTTACGGATGCAAAAACCAATGAGGCTCTTGTCGGCGCCACGCTGATGATCCAGGGAACAAAGATGGGAGCGGCGACCGATTTTCAGGGTGATTATTATCTCTCGAATCTCGCACCGGGAACGTACAACCTTACGGTCAGCATTCTGGGATATCAGAACATCGTCGT
>CALROS020000260.1:0-3846 GCA_943369855.1 Chitinophaga pinensis
TCAACGCGGCGTGTGTGCCGGCCCGCTTCAAAGTTCGTGGAAAGGAAGATCTTGATCATATCCTCGGCAACACCCCAGCCGACGAGACGTTCGCCGAAGCAGAGCACGTTGGCGTTATTATGTTTACGGGAGAGTTCCGCTGCGGTAACCGATTCGCATGCCGCGGCACGGACCCCTTTATGTTTGTTGGCGACGATGGAGACTCCGATACCGGAACCGCAGACGAAGATGCCGAGTTCGCATTCGCCGGATGAGACCGCTTCGGAAGCAGCATGCGCAATATCGGGATAATCAACGGATTCAACGGAGTGCGTACCGAAATCCTTGAATTCCTGCTTCAATTGGGTGAGGAGGAGTTTTACGTTCTCTTTATAATGGAAGCCTGCGTGGTCGCTAGCGATGGCAATCATGATTGTTATTCGATCGGTGGCTGAATGAACATCAATTCGGTCGCGGAGACCGCAACAGTGAAACGGATCGCAGTATCTTTGATCAACGATGATGCCGTCGTCCCGCGGATACCGTATTCCAATCCGAGATGGACCCGAGTCTCGACACTCATCGGAAGACTTATTCCAACAGTTCCAAACACCTCGTCGATGGATTGTCCGCTCACGGAGAGGTTGCTGATGCGGTAGTAACCGCCGAAACGATACGATACACGCTTCAGGAAATCGTCACCGACGAAGTCTGATGACGGGAGAAATTCAACACCGGCACCGAGACGGATGCTGTTCTGGAACGATGTCGTTGTTCCCGGCACGGAGAATCCGGACCATTGCTGAAAATGGACATCAGCAGCATAGATCGTCTTGTTCTTCAGGTATGCCAGACCGAATGAGAATCCGGGGGGGAGGGACAACGACTTCGATCCCGGCGCAACCGTATCCTGCCCTGCGGAAAAATTCCGGAGTGTCTCTTCGTCATACGCAAGCGAAGAGCCGGTAAAGAGCGAAACACCGAGATTCATATTCTTCGTATCGGAAAGTCCGAGCGCTTTATCGATGCCCGAATAGATCCCGCCGAACGTGAATCCGATCCCGCTCAAGGAGAATGTCTGGTTGAACGATCCGCCGAAATATCCGGGTGCCGTGAAGGAGACCGACTGATCGCGATAGATGGAGCCGAAGAGATAGTGTGTTGTGAGACCGACGATCGCATCGGGTGTGACAGCATAGGAAAGACTCAACTGTCCTGAAGTGATGCCGCCCCGTCCTTCGAATGACTGAACGGTCTGATTGCCGGCGACCGTCTGCGTGAGCTGCTGATCGTATGCTACGGATGAATACGGAAGCACCGCGATGGTCAGCACCATTTTTTTCGGTGCGTACACAGGGAAGGAGATCGCCAGGGAATTGATGTTCCCCGTTCCGATCATCGATGAACCCGATGCATCAGCGGACGTGAGCGTGCGGTATTGATAGGAGGAAGAGATGATCGTATTCGTGATGTTGGCGGTGCCGGCCGGATTCAGAAGATTGATGTGCGTCTCTCCGAACATTGCAAGACCGGTGCTGCCCATGCCGACATTCTTCCCGCTGAGGAATGTATTGACCTCGCCGACGCCGTAGCGCGAATAAAGCGAGCCCTTACCGGCGAATGCGAACGAGACCAGGGTGAACAGGAGTGCGATTCTCATCATATCATTTCTTCGAATAAGTGATGTACAATTTCGGCCGTTTCGTCACATCCGCCGCCGCGGTCGGATAGAAGACCGCTTTCTCTGTCGTGCCGTATTCCGCGGACCAGCGTAAGTTGAGCCCGAGATTCTCTTTTACTCCGCGCACCCAGCGGTCGACGATGTTCGTGACGGTGAATCTGAAGACCGGCGGCTTTCCGGCGGTCGCCGCGGTCCGTAATCCGTAGACGTAGATCAGTGAATCCGATTGATCGAGATTGGTCGAAGACATTGAGAGCAGTGCAGTTACCGTATCGGGCGAATATCCGCTGAACGAGCTCGCTGTAGTATCGAGTGTCAATTCCATCATGGCATAGTTCACGATCGGTTTGTCCTTCAATGAACTCAGATCGAATGCGACCTTCGAACGGACCCCGAACGCTCCCTGCACCATCAGCCCCGAAAAATAATTCGGTCTGTTCGAGATCGGTGCGAACGCATCATCGCCGGCGAGGAATGCGATGGAATCACGGCGGCCGTTCTTCGTATACCGGATGAACATTTGAGGTGCGTAGGCTGCATAATCATTGTAGGTGCTGAAACCGATGACACCGGTGTTCACCCCGGGAGGAGCTTGAACGGCAAAACCGTAAAATCCGGGTGCTGTTGTATCCGTGTGTGCATTCACCCAGCGGCGGACCGTTGCAGTGTCGAGCAATGCAACAGCTGTTCCGCCGTAGTTCATGGAATCATTGAACGTACCGACCGTTGTGGAACCGAGCGTGATGAACGGAACGGAATCCGTCGTGAAGGTCAGCTGCGACCACGATTTTTTGATCTCTACGACATTGAATGTGAGTTTGCCGGCAGGAGTATTGGAACGGTAATTGACCGTCAGACGGAATTCAACGGAATCGATCCGTGCGCCTTTCAGCGAATCGATCGACACGTCAGGGACGACATTATACATGGAATAGATATTCTCGGTGGCGGAGATCCTCCCGGTAAGATTGCTCAGACTGTAGCCCGTCTCAAGCGGGACCCGATAGCACGTGTCCTTCACGGAATAGACGGACATCGTATCGATGATGAAGGTGCCGTCGATATTCGGGAGCCCGTTCCCGACGGATTTCGGTTTTTCGGCGCATCCGGTCAGGAGGATCAGAAGGGTGAAGAAGGAGAGGAGAATATTTTTCATTGATTCAATTTAGATTTGATGAATTGCACCGCATCGTACAGATCCGCTGCATAGTGGTCCCGAACTTCCGCCGCCATTCCTTTTTCCGCAGTACCATACCCCGTCGCGACCTGAATGGAGACCGCTCCGACGGATCTGCCGGTCCGCATATCGATATCTTTATCCCCGACTACAAACGACCGTTTCAGATCGAAACCGTATTTTGCCACCGCATCATTCAGCATGCCCGCTTTCGGTTTACGGCACTCGCAATCCTGCACATACGGAGCGATCCCTTCACGGGGATGATGCGGACAGTAAAAATAATCGAGGATGTACGCTTTTTGTTCGAGCAGCATCGCATCCAGTGCGCGGTGAACTATCCTCAGATCGTCCTCGGAATACAGACCGCGGGCAATACCGGATTGGTTCGTGATGACAACAACGGGGATGTTCAGTTCATTCAATTCCCGTATCGCATCCGCGCTGCGGGGAATGAGCTGCAGTTGACCGGGGGAAGAGAGAAAATCCACATCAACATTGATCGTACCGTCGCGGTCAACAAACACTGCAAAGTCTGCTTTGGCCATCGTCAAACTATTTCAACAGACTTCGATAGAGGTTGATATACTTCTTTGCGGAGGATTCCCACGAGAAATCTTTCGCCATTCCGTTGCGCATCACTTTCTGCCACGTCTTCTGATCGCCGTACATCTTCACTGCGCGCTGGATCGTCTTCAATAATTCTTTCCCGTCATATTTCTGGAATTTGAATCCCGTTCCGTTCCCGCTGGCGCCTACATCCTGGATCGTGTCGTCCAATCCGCCGGTTGCGCGGACGATGGGGACAGTGCCGTATTTCAGACTGTAGAGCTGATTCAATCCGCACGGTTCATAGCGCGACGGCATCAGATACATATCGCTGCCGGATTCGATCATGTGGGCGATCTCTTCGCTCATGCCGAACATGATTCCGGCCTTCTTCGGATATTTCTTCTTCAGCGATTCGAAATATTCCTGATACCGCTTCTCGCCCTGACCGATCATAATG
>CALROS020000261.1:0-3844 GCA_943369855.1 Chitinophaga pinensis
TTATATTCCATTGCGGAGAAGTAATACGTTTTGCCGATCACGAGTCCGGAGACCGTCACAACGGAATCAGTGCCGTCGTACACGGGATAGGTGGAGGAACCGAGATTCGTTCCGCCGCCGTAGTTTGAACTTGCGGTGAACGTTTGTCCGTTGAGCGGCGAAAAGGTCACAGGATTGTCCACGCGCGCAAAGAGGATCCGCGACGTTCCGTTCCCTTTCGTCCACCGGATGGTCGCGGTCGTCTGCGTAGCGAGCATAGAGGTGATGGCGGAGGATTGCACGGTCGGCGCCGGATTCGTTTGTGTATATCCGAAATACCGTGCTACATTGAAATTCTCTCCCGATCCGCCGAAGACGATGATCCTCCCTTCGTTCGGTGTAACGGCAAGTCCGTATCCGTCGTCATAATCACCGAGATCCGTAACGGTCGTACCGTTGGTGCCGAATGTATTATCGAGCGTTCCGTTCGTATTGAACCGGGCGAGTCCGAAATTGGCATTCGCCGCACCGGCAACAAGGATCTTTCCGTCATCCTGAATGGTGCATGCATAGATATAATCCGAATTGGACGACGTTAGCGAAACGGCTTTGCCGAGCGAACCGCCGAACGAACCGTCGATGGACCCGTTGGCGCTGAAGCGGCAGACATAAAAATCATTATGCGTTGTTCCTGCTGCGATCACTTTTCCGTCCTGCTGAACGGCAAGTGCATAGGCGATCCCTCCGGCGTTGAGTCCGTCGGAATACCGGGTGTTGTACCACAGGAATCCGTTGTCGATCGATCCGTTCGTATTGTAGCGGAAGATGGCGAACGTCGTACCGAATCCCGTACTGGTGGTCGTACCGCCGATATAGATCTTTCCGTCGCTGTTCAGTGCAACGGCATATATCCAGGTCCAGTATCCCAGATCTGCGCTTTCGGTATTCTTCACCCAGCCGGAATTACCGAATGATGCATCCACTTGTCCGCTCGAGGTCAGTCTCGTCATGAGCGGCATCTGCACCCCCTGATTGGAAGCATAGTCGGATGTGCCGGCGAGAATGATCTTCCCGTCCGGCTGCACGGCAACGGCGTTGGCCTGATTGCTGAGAGGATATGAAAGGATCGCCCGTCCATTCGTGCCGAACGTACTGTCCACAGTACCGTCGGTCTTCAAACGGACCGCGCAGAAATCGTAACTCCATGCTCCGCCGGTCGGCGATGTAGTGCCGACAACGATGAGTTTGCCGTCGGGCTGAAGAGCGCAGGCGTACGGAATATCGGTCAGCTGGATGCTGACGACCGTCTTTCCGTTCGTCCCGAAGGTACTGTCCGGAATTCCGTTCTCAGTGAACCGTGTGATCCCGAAATCAAGGTCCGATGTGCCGGTGAAACCGATCACGATCAGTTTCCCGTCCGGCTGCCGTACCCCGCCGCCGCGGGCTCCGCCGTTGGGAAAATGGACCGAACCGATACCGTTCGTGCCGAATGTGCTGTCGATCGTGCCGCCGGTCTGTGCGCCGCAGAGCACCGTCAGAACAACAAGAAGAGTGACAGAAAGAAAAGAACGTTTCATAGTATTCCTTGATTGATTGAGAATAATGAATGTGTTCATTGGTGGATATAATGTCGGAGCTGCATCAGATCATCCTTGCTGAAATACGAGACCGCACCGGCATCTCTGGCCTCTTCGCGAAATTCATGGTCATTGAAGTTCGAAACAATGATGACGCGTGCATCCGGGAATTCCTTCTTCAGGACCCGCGTCGCATTGATGCCGTTCATCTTCGGCATCTGAAGGTCCATGAGCACGACATCCGGGTGGATCTGTCCGAACATCCGAACGACATCGCTTCCGTCGCCGCATTCCAGAACGGAATCATCCGCTTTTGCGACGATGCTCCGGATCATGGTCCTCATAGCGGAGTTGTCGTCGACGATCAGTAATTTCATTGGGGCATCATCCTGTAGTGAACAGGTCCAATATCGGATGTGAAATGCCGATTCGACAGAGGGAAGAGTACTCTTTGGAAGGAGTACTAGTACTCTTTTTCAGAGGTCAGGAAATGGGAAAAATGAACTATCAGAGGTCAGAGATCAGTATTAGAGAAAAAATGAACTCCCAGAGGGCAGAGAGCAGAGGACGGAATGCGGAAGAAAGATTGGATGTTCAGAGATCAGAGACACATCTATTTATCGATCAAAAAAGATGATGGATCTTTTAAAATAGTGCCTAACATTTTACCAATTTCCCTGTTCGCTGTTCTCTGTTCTCTGCCCTCAACCTCAAAGATTCGAACGGTTCTCGAGTGCGAATTTCAGCAGACTGTAGCTCCCGGAGAGTCCAAGTTTTTCAGAGATCTTGAAACGGTAATTGTCGATGGTCTTCTGACTGAGGAAGAGCTCCTGTGCGATCTCTTTGCTCGATTTTGAATCGGCGATCATGGAGAGGATGCGGCGTTCCTGTTCGGTGAGTGATGTGAGACGGGGATGGGATGAAGTGAATGAATCCTGTTTCTCTTTTCGTTTCAATAATTTTCCGGTCAGTGCCGGACTGATATAGTACCGCCCTTCCGATGCCGCGCGGACAGCGTTGACGATCTCGATGGATGCGCTTTCCTTCAGGATATATGCCTTCACGCCGAGGTCCATCGCTTCATTGAGGATCTCTTCATCGTCGAACATGGTCAGGAACACGACTTCGGTCCTGCATTCGATCTTCTTCAGTTCCTTCAACACCTGCAGACCGGTCATCTTCGGCATATTCATATCCAGCACCGCGACATCGGGATCGAGCTCCCTGATCGACCGCAGCGCCTGTTCGCCGTCCGATGAGACACCGGCGATCGTCAATGCCGGATCACCCGACAATGCGGCACGCACTCCTTCACGGAACATCGGATGATCATCGGCGATGATGATGGTGATCGTCTTTGCCCCGGTTCCTTGGTCTTGACGGGAGATCATTTCTTCGCCTCTTTGATAGCGGTAAGGGTGATCTTTTCCCCCGTTAATTTTCCTGTTACCGTGACGAAGAGCTGATCTTCAGCCGTTGACTTCCGAAGATACTGTTCCGCTTTTTTACTTCCTTTATCATCAAAGGCGGTCCACGTTCCGTTCAGCACCAGTCCATATCCGCTGGCGGCACAGCCGTCCATCAATGCACAGATCCTTGTATGTTTTGCTGCTTTGGTCATCGCTTGATCCGGGGGATATTGAGAAAGTTTGCTCCCGCACATTCTGTCCATCACATACCCTTTCAGCTGATCGGACGACTGCGCGGCTTTTTTCGTTTGGGCAGAAATGAGCACTGTTGCCATCATGCTGAACAGCGTCAGAAAACTCAATATTCTTCTCATATAACCTCCTCTGAATGGTTGTTGAATGATGAAGCACAATTGCAACGGTTGTGATCTATGGACCGATGGGGATATTCAATGAGACGGTCGTTCCCGCCTCTCCGGCAGACCGGATCGTCATCTGCCAGCCGAACATCTTCGCCCGCTCACGCATGCCGGAAAGTCCGAATCCGTTCACGGATGCAGGAGAATGATCATCGGAAGCGGAGAATCCTCTTCCATTATCTGCCACGGTCACTTCGATCATATTCCTGTCCCGGGTGACGGAGACGGACACACGGGCCGCACCGGAATGCTTGATGATATTGTTGAATGTTTCCTGTACGATTCGGAACAGACCGATCTCCTGTTCCGGCGACAATGTACCGTCAATATCCTGTATCTCCGACGTGAAATCAATGGATGTGGATTCGCCCGCTTGACGGACGATGGAACGGAGCGTTTTCGTGATCCCCAATTGATCCAACTGGTGGGGACGCAAGTTGTGTGAAATGGAACGGACCTC
>CALROS020000262.1:0-3835 GCA_943369855.1 Chitinophaga pinensis
AAGATCATGGTGAAACCGGATATCCATCTTCTGCTGGAAAAAGAATTCCAGAAGAAGAATTGGAAACCGTCCACCGTCAGTATTGCCGGGAATACGGACTGCTATCAGCCGATCGAACGAAAACTTCAGCTCACACGAAAATGTCTCGAGGTCTTCCTGAAATACCGGAACCCCGTCGGCGTCATCACCAAGAATGCACTCATCACCCGCGATATCGACATCCTTTCTGAACTCGCCAAACAGGATCTCGTCCACGCGACCATCACCATCACCACACTCGATAAGGACCTCCAGCGTTCCATGGAGCCGAGGACATCGTCCCCCGAACAGAAACTGAAAGCGATCGAAGCGCTTGCCAACGCCGGTATCAACGTCGGCGTGAGTCTTGCTCCGGTCATTCCCGGACTGAACGACATCGAGATGCCGGCCATCCTGAAACGAGCGAGCGAGCACGGCGCGACCTTCGCATTCTTTACGATGGTCCGTCTGCCGCATTCGGTGAAGGATCTATTCGTTGAATGGCTCAAGCGGGAATATCCCGACCGCGCGGAAAAAGTGATCAACCGCATCAAGGATGTGCGGGAAGGGAAGATGAACTCCGCTGAATTCGGCAAGAGGATGAGCGGCAGCGGGGAGATCGCGGATTCCATTGCGCAGTTATTCGAATTGACCTGCCGAAAATATCATTTCAATGAGAAAGAATACCGTCTGAGTAAAGAGAAATTCGTTGGGAAACAGACGGATCAGCTGGATCTGTTTTAGCAAACACCTTCCAGGTTTTTAAAAACCTGGAAGGTGTTGTAAATTGATTTGTTTTGGACCGAAACCATTTACCGTTGTCAAGATTCCTTCCCGTCCGCTTTACTTTTCATCGGAAAAATTCTACTTTTAGCCACAATTTCTTCTTCTATAATAAAGGAATAGCAATGCGAAAACTCTTCAGCGTTCTGCTTGTTGTTTCCGCGCTGGCATCTGCTCAGACCGTCCGCCTCAGTGTACCGTATGAACGGTTCACATTGAAGAACGGTCTGAATGTGATCCTGCATGCGGACAAGACAACTCCCACCATCTCCGTCAATACATGGTTCCATGTCGGTTCAGGGTACGAGAAACCCGGCAGGACCGGATTCGCGCATCTCTTTGAACATATCATGTTCGAAGGATCGAAGAATGTTCCCGAAGGGATGTTCGACCAATGGCTCGAAGCAGCGGGCGGATCGAACAACGGTTCGACGACTGTGGACAGGACGAATTACTTTGAGGATATTCCCAGTAACGCTCTTGAGCTTGCACTGTTCCTGGACTCTGACCGTATGGCGTATCTTGCGGATGATCTGAATCAGGGTAAACTGGACGGTCAGCGCGATGTAGTGAAGAACGAACGCCGTCAATCCTACGAGAACCGTCCCTACGGTTATGCATTCCTGATGATGTCCGAATCGCTCTATCCTAAATCGCATCCCTACAGCTGGCCGACCATCGGCAGCATGGCCGATCTTTCCGCCGCATCACTCGATGATGTGAAGGAATTTTTCCGGCTCTATTATGCACCGAACAATGCTAGTCTCGCGATCGCCGGCGATATCGACATTCCCAAGACGAAAGCGCTCGTGGAAAAATGGTTCAACGAAGTGCCGATGGGGAAACCGGTGCCGCAGCAGGACCGCACCGTTGTGACGCTCGATGAAGAAAAAAGGATGACGATCGAAGACCGTGTTCAGCTGCCGAGGATCTATATGACATGGCATTCACCGGCGACACTGACTCCCGGCGATGCTGAGTTGGATCTGCTTGCTAATGTATTGGCGGGGGGAAAGAATTCCCGTCTCTATAAAAAATTGGTCTACGACATGCAGATCGCTCAGGATGTTTCCGCGTTCCAATCCTCGGCAAAGTTAGGTTCGCAGTTCGTCATCTCATCCACCGCACGGTCCGGCCACACACTCGCCGAGATCGAACAGGTGATCCAGGAAGAACTCAATAAGATCAAAGCTGAAGTTCCTACTGCACGCGAATTGGACCGCGCCCGTAATCAATACGAGGCGAGTTTCATCGAGCGTTTGGAATCCATCAACGGCAAAGCGGATATGCTGAACAATTATTACTACCTCATCGGCAATCCGGATTACTTCAATGAGGATCTTGCACGGTACTATGCCGTGGACGCACAGGACATCTCGACCATTGCCTCAAAATATTTAAAGGACAACGGCCGTGTCGTGATCAGCTTCGTCCCCAAAGGGAAGACGGAACTTGCCGCGAAGAATTCACCGGTTGTCAGCACGGAGGGAAAATAGTCATGGGAAAAAAATTGGCAATTTCAAGATATTCAAATTTCAAAATTTCAAAATTCATTGTTGATCAGTTGCTCGTCCTGTCATTGGCGTTGAGCATTATTTCAGTTTCTCTCTACGCTCAATCGCCGGATCGTAGCAAGCCCCCGGTGCTCGGACCGACCCCTTCACTCAAAGTGAATGCGATGCAGAATTTCACACTGAGCAACGGATTGAAGGTTGTCGTCTATGAAAAGCACGAGGTCCCGATCATCCAGATGAACCTTGTGGTGAAAGCAGGGAGTGTGAATGAAACTCCTGATAAACTCGGTCTGGCAGGTATAACGGCCAATATGATGGACGAAGGCGCAGCAGGAAAATCATCGCTGGAACTTTCTGATGAGATCGACTTCCTTGGTGCCGAGGTTGGAGCATCCGGCGGACTGCACAACAGCGGTGTGACGCTCCGTTCCACCGTCTCAAAATTCGATGCGGCGTTGAAACTGTTCTCGGATATCCTGCTGCATCCCGATTTCCCTGCAAGCGAATTGGAACGGTTGAAGAAACAATATATCACATCGCTGTTCCAGGGATTTGACCAGCCGCGCGTGATCGCAGCAGCAGCGTCATCGAGTCTGGTGTTTGGAAAAGACCATCAATACGGAAGGACATCTGCAGGAAATGAGAAGACCATCACATCCTTCACCACGGATGATCTGAAGAATTTCTATTCCGCATACTACCGTCCGAATAATGCATTCTTAGTCGTTGTCGGCGATGTGAATGCAAAAGAGGTCATCGCTAAACTCGAAACGGCGATCGGCAGCTGGCAAAAAGGGGATGTGAAACCTGCTGTCATTGCAAAACCGAAACAGGTGGACGGGAAGAACATCTATCTTATCGATAAACCGGAAGCCGCCCAGTCCGTGATCAGGATCTGCCGTGTAGGTGTGGACCGGAAATCGGAAGATTATTTCCCGATCCTTGTAATGAATACCATTCTCGGCGGTTCGTTCACATCGCGTTTGAATACGAACCTCCGCGAGGATAATCATTATGCCTATGGAGCAGGTTCCGGATTTGCATTCCGCCCGCTGGCCGGACCATTCACCGCTTCGTCCGATGTCCAGACGGACAAGACCGACAAAGCGCTCGTGGAATTCATGAAAGAACTGAACGGAATTTCCAAACCGGTCACCGATGAGGAGTTAATGAAGGCAAAGAACTACATTGCGCTCGGTTATCCTGATAATTTCAGCAGTGTCGGTTCCATTGCTGCCCAGATCGCCGAATTGGTCGACTATAATCTTCCCGAGAATTACTTCAATGAATATATCACAAAAGTGATGGCCGTGACGAAGGATGATGTCCGCCGGGTTGCGAAGAAATATATCGATACCGATGATCTTGCGATCATCATCGTGGGGGATAAGGCGAAAGTGGAGAAGGGGATAAAAGAGACAAAGGTCGGGAAGGTCATCAATATGGTCCCGGCAGATGTGCTTGGACCGATGCCGAAGTTATAATTTTAGCGTCATTACCACAAAGACACTGAGACACAA
>CALROS020000263.1:0-3829 GCA_943369855.1 Chitinophaga pinensis
GGATGGTCAATCCTTTGAAACCGCCGATATGTTCGAGCGCGTCCGCCACGTGCTGCTGTTTATACTGCAGCTGTGTGGAATACTCCACATGCTGCCACTTGCATCCGCCGCAGACGCCGAAATAGGAACATCGCGGTGTTGTCCGCTGCGAGGAGGGTTTCACCACTTCGATCATCTTCGCTTCGGCATATTTCTTCTTCGTCTTATAGACCTTCGCTTTCACCACATCCCCGGCGATGGCGCCGTCCACGAACACGACCATGCCGTCCACGCGTGCGACGGACTTCCCTTCAAATCCGGTTGATTCGATGGTGACTTCAATGATATCTTCTTTTTTTAATTCCATAAATCCCTTAGTGATCATAGTGCGGCAGTAATTCACGAACCATTGTCATCCCCGAATGATCCTATCGGGGATCCATGAGTGGATTCCCGCCAAAAGCTTGCGGGAATGACAAAATATTTTTGTTCTATTTGCCTTTTTCTTTTTTGCAATATTCCGTCATTCGGAACACTACCATTTTATTTTCTTATCCCGCGCCGTTACTTCCCATTCACCGACGGCGTTGTTCCCTTCGGCGATGATCGCCCGTTCGTACAACGCCACCGTGGGACAAATATGCTTCGGAACTCCGTAGAAGAGTTCTCCCACCGTATACTTCGATGTATCCGGCACTTTCACCACAAGATGTTCTTCGCTGTGTGAGACCGGCACTGCTTCCTGTGCATTCAGGAAATGGACACGCGGCTGCAAATGATCTGCGGAGAGTGATTTGTGTCCCAAGTCGAGACAGAGCCGCTCGTTATCGACAATGGAGACGATCCTCGTCAGCACCAGCACCGCAGGCTCGAACGGTTCTTCCGGCATCATCGTTGAATAGCTCATATCCCAAAAGACGAATGTGCCGGGACTGCACTCAACATCACCGCGCTTCGCATAGTAGGAAAATGTCGGCGAACCTCCCGCCACAATGATCATCGGAGTATTGAACAGTCCATTTAAATCACGGACCAGCGCCGGCACTTCTTTGAAAGCTTCTTCGCTTCGTTTTGTTCTTGTTGCAACATCGTCATCAGCGATATGTCCGTCATACGCATGCAGACCGATGATGTGGATGCCGGGCAGCGAACTGACAGATTGCGCGAACCGCAGTGCTTCGGACGGAATGATCCCCGTTCTGTTCATACCCACATTCAGATCGATGAAGACCGGAAGACGGAATGAAACCGCATGCGTCGCTCCCGATATCTGTTGTGCGGCGGTGAATGAATCGACGAGACAGGAAAAGATCGTTGCCGGGAACTGTCTCTGCAGTTCCAGCAGACGCGCGATCTTCGGACCGACCGGCTGATATGCGAGCAGCACATCCGGCGCGCCGACCGAGCCGAGCATCTCCGCTTCGGCAATGGTGGCGCATTTGAATTTCGTGATCCCTTCCGCCAGCATCAGCAGACACACTTCTGCCATCTTGTTCGTCTTAACGTGAGGACGCAGCAGCGACGGCGAAGAAACTTTCGCAATGCACGCGCGGATATTCTTCACCACACGGTCCTTATACACGACCAGCGCCGGAGAATCGATCTCATCCGCATTCGGTAATAGATACCACTGTGGAGTGTCCATAAATACGGCTTACAATATCACGGTTATATTGCTTATCCTCGCGACAAGACGCTAGTTTTCTTGTCACGCCAGTGCACGTCCCAAAGGGATCCCTTAGGGACTGGCATCCATGATCTGGATTCCGGCGTTCGCCCTCCTACGGCGGGCTCGCCGGAATGACGCTGAAAGCGGTGGAGATTTAGACCCTTAAGAGATTAAATTACAATGCTTAATTTCAATCTGTCATCTGATATCTGGCTTCTGTCCTCTGACATCTGCTCCTAGATCAGATCCACCATCGACCCGAATTCGGGATCGAAAAGACGCTTATACGTGCGGATGGCAAATCCGTCCGTCATACCGGCGATGTAATCGCAGAGAAGACGTGCGCGGTGCTGGTCATTATTTGCCTGCGCGATATTCAGTTCCACATATTTCGGGAGAAGATTCAGTTCGAACCGCTCTTTGCCGATGTAATTCTCCGCGAACGTATCGAAGATCCGCTTGAGCAGATAATCGCCCTTCTTTTCCAGCTGATGCAGCTGCGGAGAAAGGAAGACAAGATCGAGCGACAGTTTCTTGAACATCTTCGATTCTTTCCGCGCCTTCTCGTCGATCACCAGATCGAATTTGTAGCGGTTCGTGAAGGCGGTCATGATGTTCGTTGTTTCCGCGACGCTGCACGATTCAATGTATGATCCGATCTTTGTGGAGAACGCACGCTCCACATTCCCATCCTTCATTGCGGCGAACAGGTCCTGGAGACTCTTCTTCTGGTCATCATCCAGATTCTGCGATTCCGCCCAGCGCTCGACCTTGTGCTGTGTAATGAATCCGCTGTGGATGCCGTCCGCAACATCGTTCAATGAGTACGCCACGTCGTCGGACCAATCCATGATCTGGCATTCGATGCTGCGGAAGTAATCACGCGTCTTCCCCGCTTCTATCTGCTGCGTCAGGTCGATACCGTCGAACACAAAGTCAAGATACTGCTTTTGCTCGTTGTAAATGAAATGATTCTTCGGATTCTCCAGTTCACTGAACAATGTCTTGTATTTTAAAACGCCGTCCAGGAATGCGCGGGTGGGATTCATCCCTTTACGCGATACTTTGTCCGAGTACACTGTTTCTGTCAGTAACCGCAGAGTTTGAGCATTCCCTTCGAATCCGCCGAACGGTTTCATCACTGCGTGGAGCGTCCTCTCACCGGCGTGACCGAACGGAGGATGGCCGAGATCGTGCGAGAGACAGATCGCTTCCACGAGATTCGAATCGATGAAAAACGTGTCCGAAAAGAACGGACTCTTCCTCAGCAGATACGTGCAGATGGCCCGGCCGATCTGCGCCACTTCCAATGAGTGTGTCAGACGCGTGCGGTAGAAATCGTACTCGCCCGAAAGGAAGACCTGCGTCTTCGCCTGCAGTCTGCGGAAACTCGCCGTGTGGATAATGCGGTCGCGGTCCTGCTCGAAGGCGGTGCGGTAGTCACCGTGTCTTTCATCTTCTCGGCACGTGGTATCGAAACTATTATAGAAGGAATTTTCCATAAAAAATTTATGAAGGTGTTAGGTATTAGGTGTTGGGTAGATCTTTAGGATTCAGGCTTTTGCTTATAGCCAATACCTAGTACCTAACACCTGTTCTTTTTACACCGAATGCGCTCTATTCCTCAACTGAATCCTCGCCACAAAGAATGTTGTCGGCACCGTGATCAATAAAATTCCAACGATGGTCTCAGGACTGAACGAACGGTTCCACACCACAATATCGAAGATGGTTGCGAACGCGACCTGCGCAAGACCGACGGTGGAGTTCTGCGCCGGATTCCCGAGCATATATGCGCGCGTCATTGCAAGCTGCGCCGCCGTTCCGGTGAGTCCGATGCCGAACAGTTCGCCGATCACCGGCCATGTATATTTTGATGCATCCAGCAGATGCGGAAGCGCCGGGATCAGGACTATGAACGTGATGATGCTTGCCACTCCCGTAAAGTGCGCAACGATGGTCGTCGGGTGGATATTTTTGATCCTGTGGAGATTATAGACAGCGATCGCTGCGAAAAGCGCCTGAATGATTCCGACGATGATGGCGAAATTTCCCTGGTCGAAGTGCGGCTGCTGAATGAAATAAACTCCGGCTATACCGCATAAGATAGAGATGAGCACCGAGCGCGGCACGGACTGGTTACCGTAGAACGCGATAATGAGCGCCATCCAGATCGGGACG
>CALROS020000264.1:0-3823 GCA_943369855.1 Chitinophaga pinensis
ATGACGACGATTGTTCCCTTCGCCACTGAAGACCATAGCGAATTCGTCGTGAATGTTATCGCAGCTCCGGATTGCACTGTTCCAGCACCGCTGTAATCCTGCACCTTCATTCCCCGCATATCGAGATTGTCCTGCAGCACCAGCAGTTCAACCCACTCTGCACTTGTTGCAGCACCATTGAAGTATTCATTCACCACAACCGCCGGAGTAGCCGCTCCCGAACCGGAAGTAAGACCTGATTGATTCGGCGGCGCACCGTCCGTTTTATAATTCCGCGATGCACCGGTGCCGCTGTACGGAAAGATCTTGAAGAAATATGTCGTCGCAGCAGGAAGCGACGTGAATGTATATGATGTAGTCAGTGCGTCGAGATTCACAACCGCATAATTATCGGAGAGTACAGTGTCATCCGTATATGCTGTTCCGTCTGAAGGAAGGGTAATGGAATTCGATGTCGATCCGATAAGAAGGTAACCGGTCGGCGCCTGTGCTCCGGCGACTGAACCGGTCCACGTCAATTGAATACTGGAGGATGTGATCGTCCCTTGATTAAAATTCGTCGGGTAATTGGTCGGCTCGGCGGACATCGAAGTCGGCGTCGTCGCAGAGACCGCCGCCGGAGTCCCGTCCGTCTTATAATTTCGTTGGGAACCTGTGCCGTTGTACGGAAAGAGCTTGAAATAATATGTGGTCGATCCGGAAAGTGAAGAGAAGGAATAACTTGCGGCACTCGAATCAATATTCACCACTGCGGTGTTGTCGGACAAATTCGCATCATCGGTATACGCCGTTCCGTCTGAGGGGGATGTGAACGTGCCCGTCGTATTCGCCATCAGCAGATACCCGCTCGGCGCCTGAGCACCGGCAGTGGATTTTGTCCAAGTAAGGCCAATGGAACTCGAGGTCACTGTTCCCGCCGTAAGATTGGTCGGATGATTTGCCGGTTCCGTTGCATAGGTCACCGCCCCGCTCGTAGTTGTCCCGGTCACTGCTTGGATCGTTCCGTCGATCTTGTAGTTGATGGAACTTCCGGATCCGCTGTACGGATAAAGCCGGATATAATATGTCGTGGATGGGGTGAGTCCGGTAAAGGACACACTGCTTGTTCCAGCGGCAACATTCACAAGTCCTTTCGTATCCGAAAGATTCGTGTCATCGGAGTACGCAGAACCGTCGATTGGAATGAAGTAATCGTTCGAGTTGTAGATCTCCACCAGATATCCGCTCGGCGCCTGAGCGCCGGCAACGGATGAGGTCCAGCTGACGGTGAGCGAGGTATTCGAGATGGTGCCGGACGAAGCAGACGTCGGTTGATTCGACGGTTCCACCGCATACGACGGTGACAGCTTTGTCAGATCGCTGAAGTTGATATAATTGATATATTCCGGATGATCGGTGAACGGATTCCGGTTCCCTTGGATCGTTTGAATATAATTGTTGCGGTCCACTTCCCATTTTCGCGGTGGATCGGCTTTGGACCATGCTATGAGCATTGCGGGATCCATCGGTCCTTCATTGATCGCGGTCAGATGGGTATTGAGCGTGTTGAAGTTCCAGGAATATCCGCTGAGTCCGTCATATCGCACTGTCATGTACAGAAGCGCGCGTGCCGCGTCTCCGCGGTGTTCCGGTCTCGGTTCGAAGATCGGTTTTCCATTCGCATCAGTTCCGTATTTGCTGTTCAGATAGGTGGATGAAACGTTCACGACAATTCCCAGAGGATGATCGCTGCGGACTCCGTTCGCTTTGTTCTGATTCACAGGGAACAGATGATGCTGATCGGAATACTCATCCCGTTCGGGTGAATCTGCAGGATTGGATGGCATCCAATTGTGACACCATGTATGTTCACGGCTGAATCCGGAATCGGAACTGACTCCCGCACCGCCGATCCATGCGAACGGCGGTGTATACACGAAACCCTGGCCTGAATAGATACAGGTAACGACCCTTCGGCCGCCCGTCGTATCATGCGATGAAAAATTCGCAACATTCGTTTCATCATATTGAGCATATGATACATGCGTGTACGGCGAACGAATGCGGGACTGAAGATCTGCAATGAACGTTGAACTGGAGGTCGATATGGCGTTGTAGTAGCTCCCCTGACCCCAAACGGCAAGCGGTAGAAGGAATACAACGGAGAGAATGATATAGGAAAAGCGGAAATTCATTGATCCGAATGATAGTTAGTGACAAATTTGCGGTGTAACAGTGTTTATAAAATGTGCCACCAATTACCGTAATTCTGTTGAATGAATCATGCCGCTGTTCATGTAATATCTACGATCGTGTGCAGATGGACGTGTAGAAATAAAAACAGGATGTACGAACGTACATCCTGCCGAGATAAATGTAATGAATAATTGGCGTATTAGGCCATTAATTTTTCTTAAGTGTGACGGACGGTACTCCCTGATTGTCATCCCGAGTCCTGTTTCACCAGACGAGGGATCTAATGAAAAAACCTATAACAGATTTCTCGCTCGTCCCCATCATGAATAAATACAAAGGGAACTCGCTCGAAATGGCATCTATTAGCGATTATACAAGAGATTTTACCTATTTATGCTTTTGCTCGATCTTTGCCCACGTATCCTTGAGCGTCACAATTCGGTTGAAGACCGGCGATCCGTCCTTACTGTCCTTCGGATCCACGCAGAAATACCCCGTGCGTTCAAACTGGAACCGCTCTCCCGCTTTTGCCGTCCCGAGGGAAGGCTCCACTTTACAATGCTTCAGCACCTGCAGTGAATTAGGATTCATATTCGAGAGGAAATCCTTCCCTTCCTCAGCATCATCCGGATTCTCTTTCACGAACAGCCGGTCGTAGAGACGGACCTCAACATCCTTCGCGTGAGCGGCCGTGACCCAATGGATCGTCGATTTCACTTTTCGGTTCGCCCCTTCCATTCCGCTCTTCGTATCGGGAGAATAGGTGCAGTGGACCTCCACAACATTCCCCTGTGCATCTTTCACGACCGATTCGCATTTGATGATGTACGCATACTTCAGACGCACTTCAATTCCGGGTGAGAGACGGAAATATTTCGGCGGCGGCACTTCGCGGAAATCATCCTGATCGATGAAGATCTCTCGACCGAAGGGGATGGTCCGCTTCCCTGCTGTTTCATCCTCGGGATTATTCACTGCTTCACAATCCTCGACCTGACCTTCGGGATAATTCGTGATGACCACTTTGACCGGATTCAATACTGCCATGGTCCGGCGCGCGGTCTTGTTCAAGTCCTCGCGGATGGAATATTCAAGGAGCGCCACATCGATCGTACTGTCCCGCTTTGCCACACCGATCATGTCGCAGAAATTGATGATGGAACCGGAGGTGTATCCGCGCCGGCGGAATCCTGCGATGGTGGGCATACGCGGATCGTCCCATCCGTTCACATGTTTCTCGTTCACGAGCTTCAGCAGTTTCCGTTTGCTCAGCACCGTGTACGAAAGATTCAGCCGTGCAAATTCGATCTGCTGCGGATGATAGACGCCCAGTTCTTCCAGATACCAGTCATAGAGCGGACGGTGATTCTCGAATTCCAGCGTGCAGATGGAATGCGTGATCTGCTCCAGCGAATCCTCAATGCCGTGCGCCCAGTCGTACGTTGGGTAGACGCACCATTTGCTTCCCTGACGATGATGCTCTTCGTGGACGATACGGTACATGACAGGATCGCGGAGATTGATGTTCGGTGATGCCATGTTGATCTTCGCGCGGAGTGTCTTCCCGCCGTTCGGGAACTCGCCGTTCTTCATCCGTTCGAACAGGTCCAGATTCTCTTCCACCGTTCTGTTCCGGTAGGGACTCTCT
>CALROS020000265.1:0-3812 GCA_943369855.1 Chitinophaga pinensis
GATCTCTTTACCCTCGAACCCGAAATACTCCACCACCGTCTTCCCGAGATCCGCAAATGTCTGACGGATACCGAGATCGACATTCTTCTTTCCGCTCGGCGAATATGTCACCATCGGAACATATTCCCGTGAATGGTCCGTACTGTTGTCCGTCGGATCGTTGCCGTGGTCCGCGGTGATCATCAGCAGGTCGTCGCCGCTCATCGTCGCCATGATTTCCGGCAGACGTATATCGAAATACTCGAGCGCCTCTTTCATTCCTTTCGGATCCTGACGATGACCGAACAGCGCGTCGAAGTCCACAAGATTCGTGAAGATAAAACCGTGCGGTGTCTTCTTCGCCCAGCGGATGGTCTCTTCAATTCCTTCCTTGTTGGATTTCGTGTGGATCTTATCGCTCAGACTCTTTCCTGCGAACAGGTCGTCGATCTTTCCCACGGCGACTGTCGGGATGTTCTTCTCGAATAGAATGTCGAGCATCGTTGTGCTCGGCGGGAACAGAGAAAAGTCCCTGCGGTTCGTCGTCCGTTTGTATTTACCGTTCGATCCTTCGAACGGACGGGCGATCACTCTTCCGACGGCGTGCGGACCGATCAGCACTTTGTTACGCGCGATCTCGCACATCTCGTATAATTTTTCAAGCGGGATGACCGCTTCGTTCGCCGCGATCTGAAAAACCGAATCCGCTGACGTGTAGATGATCGGATATCCTGTCCGTTCATGCTCCGCTCCGAGTTCATCCACGATCACTGTACCGGATGCAGCTTTGTTCCCAAGGACACCCTTGCATCCGGTCAGCGCACAGAACTTTATCATCACTTCATCCGGAAAGCCGTTCGGGTAATACGGGAAATCCTTCTCCATAATGATACCGGAGAATTCCCAATGTCCCGTCGTGCTGTCCTTACCTTTTGAAACCTCGCGCATCTTCCCAAAGTTTCCTGTGGGAGCAGAATTTTTCGGCACCCCTTGGATATCAGCGATATTCCCGAGTCCCAGCGCCGCCATATTCGGCATATGCAGTCCGCCGGTCACTTTCGCCGTGTTGCAGAATGTGTTGGCGTTCTCATCATGGTATAAATGTGCATCGGGCGATGCGCCGATACCGACGCCGTCGAGCACTACGCAGATCACTTTTCCGTTCTTGTTCATCAGAAGACTCTCACGATATTTCCCCCCGCCTTTTTTGCGAGGTCCAGTACGTGCGAAACATTCTTCACTATTTCATCACCGGTCATCTTCGAGGATGCACCGCTCACTCCGATTGTGACGGAGATGGAGAAACTTTTCTTTCCGACGGAGACCACGCTGCCCGCGATGGCCATCCGCAATTTTTCCGCCCAAAGGAACGCGTCGTTCGCAATGGTGTCGGCAAGGACGATCCCGAAGGTCGTGGCATCGACACGCGCAACGACATCATAGGGACGAACGCTCGCGCGGAGATGACGCGCCACGTGAACAAGCGCCGCATCTTTTCCGTCCAGATCATATCTCTGCTGGATATCCGCTGCATTATGCAGCGTTACGAACACTAAACTCAGGTCCTCTTCCCGCTCCGTAGCGCGGAACAATTCTTCATGCAGACGCGACGTGAAGTATTTCTTGGTCAGCGTCCCGGTCAATTCGTCCACCGCAATATGTTCGTTCAGAATCGTGTTGAGTTCTGTGATCTCGAACTCCGGTGCAATGGTGGAGGCAAGATACTGGATCGCTGCGATATCCTTTTTGGAATACGCATTCGCATTCCTGTCGGAGACGACAACGGCTCCGAAACATTTTCCGCCGGATGAGAATGGCGACACCACCATCATCCCGTGCTTCAGCACATCGGATGTTCCTTCATGTTCATTGAAGATCATCCGTGAATTCGTGGACAAATTCACCGTCTGGGGCAGATTCGCCCGGATGGAATGTCCGACGACACTTTCGTTGAAATCGATCAGCTGTTTCGGCGAGACGAACCGGTCATTTCCTCTAACTCTTGTTGACGCAACCGCCCACGCACGCTGTCCTTCGTCATACAATACTACCGTAATGGATTCCCACGCGATAAGATTCTCCAACTCCCCGGAGAGTGCATTCACCACCGCGCTCACGGGAGGATGGTCCGCCACTTTCCGTTTCAAAGTCGCATCCGCTTCGATCAGTTTCACATCGGCGAAGAGATCGTATTTTTCCGTGTAGCTGATGAGCATGGACGAGATCAGTTTTGAGACATGCGACAGTATCGCAAATGTCTCTTCTCCGTATGCATCCGCCGCTTTACTGTCCACCGCCAGCACGCCGATCGGCTGCGATGACGTTTCACCAGCGTAAAACACCGGCACACCGATGAAGGAACGGATATCCTGAAGATTCTTGTAATAGCTGAGTACGTTCCGTTCGGTCTCGGGAAGGATGTTGTTGATCATCTGCGGCTGACCGTTCATTCCGATGGCGCTGACGATATCAACACCGAACGGGATCTTCCGTTCGGACGTGAACGCCGGGGAATCAGTTATCTTCCCTTCGATCACCAGCTGGCGTGTCTCGGACTTTACCCAAAAGAATGTAACGGAATGCGCAAAGCAGACCTCTTTGACGATCTGTAATGCTTTTAAAAGGAGATTATTGAATTCGCTTTGTGGTTCTACCTGACTCATTGCTGCTGCTCGTTTCTCTTCAAAAAAATCATCTGCAGTAAAACTGCTCTGCATGCGCACCGGTTCCCGGTTCTGCTTCACCTGCGTCTGCGGTTCCGAACGTTTCATCGGCATCACCGGACGCTCTGTCTGTTCCTCTTCCTGCTCCTGCTCTTGCTTCCTCTCTACAAAATATTCCTCACGGCGGATGTACCGCTCTTCGTCGTTTTCAGACGGTTCTTCCTCTTCCGCTTCGTTACGGAATTCATCCTCTTCCTCTGTTGCTGTACTTCTGCCGAATTTACTGCGGTAGGATACGTACGCGGTATAAAAAAGGAAAGCTCCGATGCTAACGGAAGCGATGCTGGTCAACAGGACTTTACTGAAGACTCCCAAAAATACGAGAAGGACTCCAACACCGATAAGAACCACCTCTTCTAATAGTTTACGCAACATATTAGAGTGTAGGAGCCCTTGCTGATTTTCCGGCATTAATGAGTCCTTGAACGTTGAGAAACCGCAAAAAACTTGGTGAATTTACCGATAATCCGCCCTAAAGTCAATGAAGAATTGATTACTTATTGTTAATCAGTGAGAGTTTCCTTTAAGTTTTTTATGTAAAAATAGATGTTGCGCCCCTTTCAATTTTTACCTACACTCAACACAGAAACCCCTTTTAACGACCAACCGAGCACTCCTATGAAAGCAGTCATAATGTCCGGCGGATTCGGCACCCGACTCCGTCCTCTCACCTGCAACATTCCAAAACCAATGGTCCCCATGATGAACAAACCGATGATGCAGCATATCGTCGACTTGCTCAAGAAGCATGGCATCACGGATATCGTATCGACGCTGTTCTACCAGCCGGACATCATCACCGGTCACTTCGGCGATGGTGCGAAATACGGCATTAAGATGCAGTACCGGAAAGCGGAAGCGGATTATGGAACTGCAGGAAGCGTCCGCAACGCTGCCGATTTTCTGGACGAACGGTTCATCATCATCAGCGGCGATGTTTTGACGGATTTCGATCTGACGAAAGCCATCAAATTTCACGAGGAAAAGAAAGCGAAGGCAACACTCGTGTTGACCCGCGCAACAAATCCTCTCGCATTCGGGGTCGTCATTACGGATGCCGGCGGAAAGATCACCCGCTTCCTGGAGAAACCATCCTGGGGCGAGGTCTTC
>CALROS020000266.1:0-3809 GCA_943369855.1 Chitinophaga pinensis
ATACAATCATCAGTACGATGTGGATGTGAATCTGCTGATGGACTGCATCCTCGCGTTCAAGATCGACAGCGCCCGCCTGAACGGCGCAGTCGGGCAGGGGAAATTCTACGCAACACTCGAACCGTTCAACGTGGTGCCGAATGTGAAAGCGGCCGGGATGATCTCCGCACTCAGCGGCATCATTGAGGATGTGGTGACGATGAAGCTTTCCTCCATGAGCGATCAATTCCCGCCGATCCAGATCCCGGTCGATTTCAACAACCAATTCCCTGTGCAGGGAACGGCAGTGCAGGTGCGGAGCGGGATGAATATGAATATCATCACTCCGCCGCAGACATTGAAGTATTCACTTGTGCTGAAGGAAGTGCAGATCTTCAAAGAGAAGCTGTTCCTCGCGATGAATATCAAAAGTGTGGGGGTGGTGAAATGAGACAGACCACCATTGCCGCAGTTCTTCTTGCACTCTTCATCGCCGGATGCGGCTCATCCTCATCCATTCCTTCCACAGAAGAATCTCAGCGCCGTATCGCGCAGCTGAAGCTTGAACTGGATACGCTCGATGCGCAGCTTGCCGTCGTTGCTGCGCCGCTTCCGAAAGGGAATGATCTGATCTCGCAGACACGCTCTTCCGCCATCAATACGCTGCTGGCGCGGGTTGCGAACCGTTCGTTATCGGATATCCATATCGATTTTCTCGCGACGCGTCCGCTTTGGAAAGAGGACAAATCCGTTCTCGGTATCGGCTATACGAACTATGTGGACATCGATTCGGGAAAGATGGACATCGACCTGAAGAATTTTTCGTTCACGAATTTCACCAACAATATTGTCAACGCGGTTGTCGAGATCGAAGGGACAGGGACGATCAGAGCGTCCGGAAAATATACCGGTGTCACTGCCGGCGTTTCACCGCAGATCCATTTCTATCTCAGCGATCAGATACAGTTCGTTGTCACCGCAGCGGATTCGGATTTTATCCGGCTGAATCCTGTGCCGAAAACAGTGCTGCTGAAGACGAAAGTGACCATTACATTGCTGGGACTGAATCTTCCGTATTATACGGAGATTCCGCTGCAGACGGCCGAGCTGATCAAACCGGTGTTGATACCGTCCGCGGTCCGTTCCGAGATCGTCTTTCCGATCCCGGCTTCGCAGTACGGTTCCGAACGGCTGAAATTTGTCAAACGGTTCCTTCGGTTCACGAAGTCTTCCGTCCGTGCAAACAACAACATCCTTGAATACCGCCGTAATCTCGACTTCGAAAAGGAATAACTATGGTCCCGATCTCCATCGTCTATCAGGGGGAACTCCGCTGCACGGCCGTGCACGACAACAGCGGAACGACATTCATCACCGATGCTCCGAAGGATAATTCCGGCAGAGGGGAGAGTTTTTCCCCGACCGATCTGGTGGCAACGGCGCTCGGCAGCTGTATGATCACCACGATGGGGATCCTCGCCAAGAAAGAGCAGTTGAATGTGAATCTTGACGGTACGCGCATTGCCATTGAGAAGCATATGAGCACTTCCGGACCGCGGCGGATAGCGAAACTGGTCGCGGTATTCTCCTTTCCGGCAGGGATTTCTGCTCAATATAGAGAGCGTTTGAAAGAGATCGGTGATACGTGTCCTGTGGCAAAAAGTCTGCATCCGGATATCATACTCGATGTTCATTACAATTATCCCGATTGAAGCAATGCAGCAATAAACATTTGGAGTGTGGTGATGAAAAATCATATATTCCCACACGCATTTCATTTGATCCTCTTGGAGACAGTATGAAAAACAGAATCACCCGTTCGTTCCTATTTCCCGTTCTGCTGCTGCTCGCCGGATGCGGGCTCGGCGCACCGGAATCGTTCATGCAGATGAACCGACAGTATTGGGAATCGATGGATATTAAACCCTCGTATAAATATGAAGATGCATGGCAGCGGGTCATCTATATTATTACGAAGAAGTTCGAACTGGAGATGATCTCGAAAGAGGACGGGTATGTGCGGTCGGCGTACGGACAGTCGTACTTCACCGAGGACATCCAGAACGAACGGTATCAGATCCGCATCGTGGCGAAGTTCACGCCGGACCGGAAGAAATTTGAATTCAAAATTGAATCGCGCATGTGGGACGGGAAGATCTGGCACAACGGTTCCGACATCCGCGTTGCGGCGAACATGCGGAAGGATTTCCTGAACTCCATCGGCGAAGCGCCGGTGCCGGTGAAGAAACCTCTTCCCGCCGGTCAAACGGCCGCTCCCGCGGATACGCTGCAGGCGCAATAATTTTATTTCCGGTTCTATATTGTAGGACACCCTGACAGGGTGTCCTACTTTTTTGTTCACGAACATTCATTTCATAACCAATTCAATAATATCGGTAAGGAGAACCATGAAACAGAGAATTCTTTGTATTGCCGTCGTGATGTGTCTGCAGCTGATGTCTGCGCAGGAAAAAGTGGACAGCGCCATGATGGCGAACATCCGAACGGAAGGAATGACAAAATCGCAAGTGATGGACCTTCTCTGGAACATCTCCGACGTGTACGGTCCGCGGCTTGCCGGTTCACCGCAATATCTTGCGGCGGCGAACTGGGCGGTCGGCAAAATGAAGGAAATGGGTCTGCAGAACGCGCATCTCGAACAGTGGGGTCCGTTCGGAAAGAGCTGGGAGCTGAAGAAATATTCCGCAACCATCCTCGGCCGTCAGGTACAGCCGCTGACATCGTATCCGAAAGCATGGTCCTCCGGTTTGAAAGGACGCGTGGAAGCCGATGTCGTCTATCTTGATGTGGACTCTCTCAGTCAATTGGATGCATACAAAGGAAAGCTGAAAGGAAAATTCGTCCTGCTCTCGAAGCCGGGAGTTGTGAATGCATATTGGAAACCGCTCTCTGCGCGGGAGACGGATTCATCGCTTCTTGAAATGGCGAACGCGGATATGCAGCGCGGCCGCGGCGGACGTCCCAACCGACTGCCCGACGCAGCGCGGAAAGCAGCGATGCTTGTCTATGAAAAATGGCAGCTGCTGATGAAAGAGAATGTTGCCGGAGTGCTGACGTCATCCTTCTCCACACGGAACATCGGAGGAAGCGTTGCCGTGCAGCAGGCGTATGTGCCGAACCATCCCGATACCGCATTCGGTTCTCCGTTCCGCGTCTCTGCACAGAGCAGCAAAGCACCCGCGATGCCTCCGCAGATCGAGGTCGGTGCAGAACACTACAATCGTCTCGTCCGTCTCGCACAAAAAGGGGAGAAAGTGAAACTGGCGGTGGAACTGGAAGTGGCGATGGGGAACAAGGATGAGGATTCGTACAATGTGATCGGCGAGATCCCGGGCACCGATCTGAAGGATGAAGTGGTGATGATCGGTGCGCATTATGATTCGTGGCACGGCGGCACCGGTGCAACGGACAATGGAACAGGGTCCGCCGTTTGTCTCGAAGCACTCCGGATACTGAAAGCCTCCGGCGTACAGCCGCGGCGGACGATCCGCATCGGATTGTGGGGTGCAGAAGAGCAGGGACTGCTCGGGTCCGCTGCGTATGTGAAGGAACATTTCGGAACGCGCGATTCCGTGAAAGCCGAAGCGCAAAAGGTGGCGGCATATTTCAACAACGACAACGGCAGCGGCAAAGTGCGCGGTGTGTTCATGCAGGGGAACGAAGCGGTCCGGCCGATCTTCAGAGCATGGCTGGCGCCGTTCAAAGATCTTGATGCATCAACGCTGACACTGCAGAATACCGGCGGTACGGACCATCTGTCATTCGACGCCGTCGGTATCCCGGGATTCCAATTCATTCAGGACCCGATC
>CALROS020000267.1:0-3795 GCA_943369855.1 Chitinophaga pinensis
CATACAGATGCGTATCAACACCTTTCAGAGTGCTGAACGAGCCGAATCCGCTGCCGAGGATGATCAATTTTTGTTTTTGAGTTTTCATAGTCGTATCATTCATAATCAGATAAATCACTCTTAAAATACGCATTTTTTTGCAGAATTACCCGATATTTGGTGTTCTGAAGCACTGTCCGGTTAAACTAAACAGAGGACCATCGTGTCCAACAGACCGTGAGTTCAATTCAATCAATAATATTCTTCAGGAGATCCGTTATGATGTCACGCCGTTTGTTCGTTGTTCTGATCGTCTCTGCGATCCTTTCCATCGGTGTCCTTGCCCAGCCGCGAAACGGCGAAGGACGCGGTGAAGCGCAGTTAAAGAAACTCCAGGAAAAGGTCGGGCTCACCGATGAACAGACCGCAAAAGTGAAAGAGATCATGCAGAAAGCACGCGAAGAAGGACGGAAGGCATTCGAGAACAGCGACGGCGACCGCGATGCAATGCGCGAAATGATGATGAAGAGCAGAGAGAAGACCGATGCCGAGATCATGAAACTGCTGACGAAGGAACAAAAGCCGAAGTTCGAAGCATTCAGAAAAGAGCAGAAGAAAGAAATGGAAGAACGGATGAGAGAACGACAATAACCTCATTCACACAACTCATTAAGGAGCAATCATGAAGAACAGAACACTTTTTTTTACCGCCGTTGCCATTTTCGGACTGATGATCACGGGATGCAGCAAGAGCACACAACCGCCGACGGATAATTCCGTGCTGTATGAAGATGCGGCCGAATCGATCTCCGCAGCGGTCGGAGATGAGAGCGGAGGAGCCACGGAGAATTTTGCCGATGTGATGATCGCCGGAGGGGGCGGTTCGTTTGCATCAGCGGCACCGGTGATGGATGGTGCTGATCTGGTCACCGCGGGAACGCCGGTGTATGATTCCACCACCGGATGGTGGTCTGTTTCGGTGAACCGCTCAGCGGACAACGCACTCGTGCAGCGCTCCATCACGCGGGAGTACAAATATCAATTCCAGAAGAACGGAACCGTGCAGAAGAATTTCGTTACCGGAAGCGATACGGCTACCGCACTGAAGTTCAGGATCGTCAGCGGTACCGGAACGATGAAGAATCCCCGTGTGTCGCATACGCTCACACAATTGAAGGGAGCATGGACGTCATCCAATCTGAATAAAGATACCGTCACGATCACATTGGACAGTACCTACGTCCGTTCAGCGATCGATACGATCAAGACACGCAACATGGTCCGCACTCACACGGGCACGCTTACACTGACCAGCGTGAATATAAAAGCACCGCGCTACCGTCCGCTGCTCGCCGTTTCGTGGAGAAGCAATTTCCATCACGCCATCAGCGGAACCATCAGCGGAAATTATACTGCTGCTATCACTGTTCAGCGGGGTGAACTGTATAAGGAACGGTCCATCAACCGTGACTTTACCATCACTGTCGGCAATGGGGACGGAGTCCTTTCCATCAATGGCGGCGGAAGATTCGGGATCGACCTGCACGACGGACAAAGGAAATAAAACAACATCATCAGTATTGAACAAAAGGGCAAGCATTTCTGCTTGCCCTTTTCTATTTTACGGCATGCGCAGATTCGTTTTCATCCTCTTTACAGTTTATTCACTGAATGCACAGACACTTCTGCTGCCTGTCAGAAATGTCTCCGCGTTTACAGGAAGCCAACTCTATTCAAAATTAGCTTCTCTGTCTCGCGCGGCGCGGGAAGATTCCTTGTTCACCATGATCGCTCAAGGAAATGTTCCTGACTTTCTGCGGACTCTCACTAAGATCACCACGGTCAAAACGATCAACGGCACATCCTATACGCTGGAATATTTTGTAACACCGGATTATCTCTCTATCGGACACGACACAGATAATTTTTTGATGCCGATGACGCCGCTCCTCGCGCAGCGTCTTGCGAATCTCACGAAGTGTACGCTCCCGACGGCGAAGATGGTCGATCAGATCTATTCCGCCGCGGACGTGAAACTTCGTCCGCAGCCGATTCCTCCTGACGCAAACATGATCACGGTGCCGAGATTCTTTCAGCACAACGATTCGGTGAAAGCTCTGCGTGTTCCGCTGATCCCGTCATTTCCTCTCGGGTCATTGGTCGGCGGAACGAAGAAGGATGTGGTGATCGATAAGAAGGTCTATTCGTGGATCAAAGGGACGGTACCGAAACCCGTTGTGATCTACGGCTGGCATCAGCTGAACGGCGTTCCGATCCAGCCGACATACAACGGACATGAAGAGACGTATGCGGATTACAGTCACGGGGTCCGTCTGGTGCAGCGGATGGCAAAGATCAACGGCGCGGATATTTCGCTGATCGATATCCTTCAGGATCCTGTCTATTACCAGTTGCTCAGCGATACGGTGCTGATCAAACCGTATTATGGGAGTCTCACCGCCGCGGAAGGGATGAACGAACCTGCGCCGGCCATCTTCGAACTGAAGCAGAACTATCCGAATCCGTTCAATCCTTCGACCAATGTCGCATTCCGGATCGACGCAGAGACCGCCGTATCGCTGAAAGTATATGACGCGATGGGACGCACTGTCGCCACGCTGGTGGATGGTCCTCTGCAAAAAGGGAGTTATACCGTCCGCTTCGGCGGTGCCGCGGGGGAATATTCATCGGGCGTCTATTTCTGCCGGCTGCAGACCCCGACACGTTCTCAGACACAGAAAATGACATTGCTCCGGTAAGTCCTTTTTCACCTTGATGATTGTTGAAATAATTCCGGCGGTTGTTCCCGTTTCCCGTATTTCATTGTATATTGCCAGACCTAAAAATTGAGGAGAATACATGAGATCGTTCGTGCTGTCCGTTGTTGCACTAATTTCATTCGTGTTCGCGCAGGAGAATGAAGTGTTAAAATACATCCAATACGATACGGATGTCATCACACCGTCGGAATATAAGGTCCGCCGTGATTCCGTGATGAAGATGATCGGACCGGATGCCGCTGCGGTCTTCTATGCTGCACCCGAGCGGATGAGGAACGGCGATGTGGATTATCTCTACCGTCAGTCCGACAATTTCTATTATCTCACCGGATTCACCGAACCGAACTCCATGCTCATCCTTTCACCGAAAGGGATCCGTGTGAAGGTGAATGATTCCACCTCCGTGACGGCGAATGAGATCCTCTTTGTGCAGTCGAAGAATCCGATGGCGGAAGCGTGGACAGGCCGGCGGTACGGTACGGAAGGGGGAATGAAACTGATCGGCGTGCAGCTGGCGGTGGTGAACGACAAATTCAAATCGGTGTTCCAGCAGACGCTCTATTCCGGGATAAAATATCTGTACGTGCAGTCCATTACGTCGGATGTTTCCGGCACCTTGAAGGACCTGCTCGCACCGGTGCAGACATTCATTGACAATTCGAAACGGTACAATTCCAAGCTCGAGCTGCGCGATCCGAATGCGATGGTGAACATGATGCGTATCGTCAAATCGAAACAGGAGATCGAGATGCTGCGCAAAGCGACGGAGATCAGCACCGTTGCGCATCAGCAGGCGATGGCCTCTGTGGAACCGGGAATGTACGAATACGAACTTCAGGCGCTGTATGAATACGCGTTCCAGCGTCAGGGTGCGGAGTTCTATGGGTATCCCTGCATCAACGGCGCAGCGGAGAATTCCGTGATCCTTCATTACAACTCCAACCGGAAGAAGATCAACAACGGCGATATCGTCCTGTCGGATTGTGCTGCGGAATACCGCGGGTACTCCAGCGACGTCACCCGTTCGTATCCCGCA
>CALROS020000268.1:0-3779 GCA_943369855.1 Chitinophaga pinensis
AACGCGCTATCACCGGGATCCCGACCGAGGAATATCCATTGGTCTTCATCCATTGAACAAGTTCCTGCTCATGTTCATCCATCGACGATTCCGTCCACCTGCCGGAGAAGCGGATGACCGCAACAACGCGGGACGGTATCTCGCGAAGATGAACGGCTGTATCCGTTGGGACCGGCGATGTTGCGAGAGTATATTTCATCGGCAGTGTGAAGGCGACCGTGTATCCTCCGGCGGAACGCGTTGTGGATACCGGAGCGGTCATTTCGATCTTCTCGGAGCGCGTTGTCGTCACCGGAGCGGTCATTGCAATTTCACTTTTTGAACTGTTGTTACCGGAGATATATTTGAATAATATCTTAAATGCCGCATTGGATGCATCGTCCATCACCTGTGCTGGGATGAACGTCTCCGCAATGATATAGGATTGATATTCGCGTATCTCGATCTTCCCGTCGCTTTTGAGCACTTTATATGAAGGTTCTTCAACAGCCATACAGAACGTCCCTCCGCTCAGCAGCAACAGTATTCCAGTGATAAGATTTTTCATGATACATTACCGTACCCTTCTATTGAACGTGTGAACGTTTGAACGTTGTTCAGGTTCAATTCCTCTTCTGCTTCAGCGGTCAGACGGATATATTGTTCGGCCGTGAATAGATCATCTGCACTACAGAGATATTCTTCATCGCGAATCCTGCTTCGCAGTAGCTCAGATAATAATTCCATTTTCGGATGAACCGGTCGTCGAACCCGAGTTCCTTGATCTGTCCGATCTTCTTGTTGAACATCTCGCGCCAGAGCGAGAGTGTCTTCGCATAATCCTTCCCGAAATCGGTCAGATCGACCAGATGCATCTCTCCCGTTCTGTTGATCGCTTCATTCATCGCACCGATGGAAGGAAGAAGTGTTCCAGGGAACACCCGCGATTGGATCCAGTCCACCCCTTTTCGGAATTCATTGTAGCGCGAATCGGGGGATGTGATCACCTGGAAGCCTGCAAGCCCGTCCCGCTTCAGCAGATGCTGAACTTTCTTGAAATAGACCGGCAGGAATTCATGTCCGACCGCTTCAAGCATCTCGATGGAAACGATCTTGTCATATTCTCCGGTCACATCGCGGTAATCCATCAATTTGATCTCCACTCTGTCCGCTACACCTTCTCGCTCGAAGCGTGCTTTGGCGAATGCAAACTGTTCTTTCGAGATGGTGATCGTCGTAACGCGGCATCCGTATTTCTTTACCGCATGGACGGCAAATCCGCCCCATCCGCTCCCGATCTCGAGCACATGATCATCCGCTGAGATCCTCATCTTCCGGCAAAGTCGGTCATATTTCTGATACTGTCCTTCTTCCAGCGTCGACGCCCCGTTGATGAAATGCGCGGATGAATACGTCATGGACGGATCGAGCCAGAGCGAATAAAAATCGTTGCTCAGATCGTAATGCTCGGAGATATTCTTCCGGCTCCCTTCCCTGGTATTGGAACGGAACAGATGTGAGACCCTGTCAACGAATTGCAGTATTCCCATCGGGGAGAACTTCCGTTTCGATCCGGAAAGTGCGGGATTGTTCTCATAGTTCAGGATCCACCAGGAGATGAAATTCGTGATACTGTCCGTATCCCAGTCACCGTCCTCATACGAATCGCCGAAACCGACATCTCCGTAGAGGATGCTCTTCCGGAACATCTCGGGACTATTGATGCGGAGCGTTGCTTTTATCTCTGCATTCTGATCGCCGATTCTGAGCACCTCTCCGTCGTGCAGTGTTATCGTCAAACTCCCTTTCGTCAATCCCGAAAGAAGGTTCAGAGCGATCTTTTCGTAAACGGACATCCGTCTTCCCGACGCCAACAGGCCGGCCAGCGAACGTTCTTTTACTTGTTCCATACAGCTATCTCCTTTTGTAGTTCTGGGTGATCGGTCTTTCGAAGGAACGGCAGCTTCCTCATATATAATTTCAGCGCCTGCCAGTGGATGAGCGTTATCACCTGCAGCGTGATGAACGGGAACCGGAACACATACCACAGCAGCCGTGCGTCGGTCAACGCTTTGCGGATACCCGTGACCGTGCTCAGGAAGAACTTTTTTCCGTTCTGATGATCGTTGATGGTCACGTTTAGTTTCTCCCCCGGCAGCCCGAGATCAAAATCGAATGTCGTATCAAGATCGATGAACGGCGAAACATAAAAGAACTTTTGACACAGCTTCCGGAATCCGTTCTCCGTCCTATCCTCTTCCCGGAGCAGATACGGTTTCAGCTCTCCGAAGGTGTTCCCCACTTCCGGTACGGCACAGACGGGAGTTCCTGCTTCATCATAACAATAATAGAACGAAACGGGATTGAAGACGTATCCGAACATCCGCAGGTTCGTTACCAGCGATACTCTTCCGCCGGGAATAGATATTCCGTTCTGCCGAAGATATTCCAGCACATTCTCTTTGATGGTTCCTTTCCCGAACTGCATGTGATCGGAATCCCGAAGTGAAAAGATATTGAATCTGTTCATGCTGAACAACCGCAGTGATGAATTCAGCATCTCCAGCTCATCAAGATCGATATGGAACATGAAGATGCTGTACACGAACCTGTTCTTGAGCGGTTCGAGCCGGTGATGCATCACGGTACATTCGTATAATGATGAGTTCATAAAATCTTTTACCGCTGAGGACGCAGAGACCGCTGAGAATTCATAGTCATTTTTAATTATTTTTCTCGGCGTGCTCTGCGGTCTCCGCGGTGAATACTAATCCCAGATCTTTTGCTTCAATAATGTCCGGCTTATCGCTAGACCGGAGGTGAACGCGTCCTCATGGAATCCGTACTTGAAATAACTGCCGCAATAATAGAGCGGTCCGGACTGATTCAACAGATGCAATTCATCCTGCGCCTTCTGCGATGCAACAGTATAGACAGGATGAGTGTAGACGATCCGCTTCAGTACTTTCTGCGGATCGATCAGTTCCTCGCCATTGATGTTCACAAAATAGTTCTTCTTCTTCGATACCTGCTGAAGACTGTTCATCCAATAGACGGTGCTGGGGGTAAGTCCGTTCTTGCCGCCGTCCAATCGATAATTCCAAGAGGACCAGGCCAGTTTCGTTCTCGGCATCAATTTCTCATCCGTGTGAAGGACGGCGATATTCTCCTGATATTTGAACTGCGACAACAGCCGCTGCTCCAACGGGGTCGGCTGTGCGAGCATGGAGAGTGTCTCATCCGCATGAGATGCAAAGATCACTTTGTCGAAGACCGCACGTTCGCCGTTCGCCAAAATGACCGTTGCGGTCTGTTCATTCCGTTCCACCCGGACCACCGGCGATTTCACATGGATCTTCTCTTTGAACGGCGCGATCAGGATCTCGCGGTACGACTGACTGCCGTTCACGATGGTATACCATTGATGCTGCGTCTTCAATCCGAGGAATCCGTGATTCGTGAAGAACCGGACAAGCGAGAATGCCGGGAATTGGAGCATCAGATCGATCGGTGTGGACCAGACCGCAGAACTCATCGGAACGATATACTTATAGAGGAAATCATCGCCATAACCCTTCAACTTCACATATTCACCCAGGGTCATCTCAGCATACTTCGGATCGGTCAGCACTTCTCCGCATTCTTCGTTGAAGCGGTTGATCTGAAGGAGCATTTTGATATAACGGGGATTGAAGATGTTCCTGCGCTGCGCAAACAGTTCGTTCAGTCCAGAACCGGAGAATTCCAATCCGCTCGGAACGTGGTTCACCGAGAATGACATGGAGGTCTTCTTCGTCGGC
>CALROS020000269.1:0-3773 GCA_943369855.1 Chitinophaga pinensis
TCTATTCCCCCGTCAGCACCGTCCTGCTCCGCTACAAGAACCGCGCGCTCGTCACCCGGCGCGACGTACAGAACGCTTCCCGCGGGAACAACAATAACAACAACAGCGATGATGAGCAAAAAAAGGCCGTCAATTACCATCAAATTGACCGGATGACCGTGAGCGTGCAGAACACGGAACAGATGCGCATCGTCGCCGAAGTGATCAGCCGTATGCTGCAGCGGCGGCACAACGGCATCGTGGACTTCTCCGTAACGGTCCCGGAAGAACTATTGAAACAGGAACAGCGGACGAAGGAGATCTTCAACATCGTTCTCGGCGCCATCGCCTCCATCTCCCTCATTGTCGGCGGTATCGGCATCATGAACATCATGCTCGCCTCCGTAATGGAGCGGACGAAGGAGATCGGCATCCGCCGTGCGGTCGGCGCCACGCAGCGCGACGTGCTGCTGCAGTTCCTCGCGGAAGCGACCACCATCAGCGTCACCGGCGGCATCGCGGGGATCATTCTTGGGTTCATCATCAGCGTCGGCATCGAGAAGATGGCCGGGATCGTCACCATCATCACGCTCATGTCCGTCATCGTCTCGTTCGCCATCTCGGCAACCATCGGGATCGCGTTCGGATTCTTCCCCGCCAAACGGGCTGCAGAACAGGATGTGATCATGTCGTTGAGGTATGAGTAAAAGATTATAGGATACTGGATGCTGGATACTAGATACTGGAAGTTGGTTGCTGGATGATAAATTGGCGGTTGTAAAACACTGAACAAGAGTGTTGTCATTCTGAGTCCATCATTATTTCTATTCTGAGCGGGACGAAGAATCCAGATAATTTCAAAATAAATTTGCCGGCTGGATCCTTCGGTCGTCTCATAAAGAAAATATAGAGACTCCCTCAGGATGACCAATGATGGGGCAGTTACTTTTAATATCAGTCACCCTGAGCGAGTCCCGATGTCCTGAGCACAGTCGAAGGGTCGGAACGAGTCGAAGGGTCCATGTAAAGAGTTTCATTATGAAATCATTCTTCTTATTGATCGTTCTTATTGCTCCGTCATTGCTCCGCTCTCAGACGGACACCGTTACGCTCTCACTGAACGACTGCATCCGCATGGGACAGGAGAACGGTCCGCTCGCCGCGATGGCGCGCGCCGCCTACAGCGGAAAACAGCACCGGTATCATTCCTTCACATCGCGCTTCTATCCGCAGCTCTCGCTGTCGGGTGACGCGCCGCAGTTCATCCGCACCATCAACAGCATCACACAGCCGGACGGAAGCAGCTCGTTCCTTCTTCAGAGACAGGCACAATCATCACTCTCGCTCGCATTGTCACAGCAGATACCGTGGACAGGAACGGAGATCTCCGTCTATTCTGCGTTGAACAGACTCGATAATCTTGAAACAAAAGCATCATTCTACCGCTCCACTCCTCTCTCATTATCATTCCGCCAGCCGATCTTCTCCATCAACACCATCGCATGGAACTATGAGTTAGAGGATCTGAACTACCAGTCCTCACACCGCGAATTCGTGGAACAGATGGAGGAATCCGCCATCGACATCACGAACAAATTCTTCGCGTACTATCTTGCGTTGATGAATGTGAGCAATGCACAGCTGAATCTGACGGTGAACGATACGCTCTTTCAGGTGTCGAAAGGACGCTTCAACGTAGGAAAGATCGCGGAGAACGATCTGCTGCAGAGCGAGCTCGCCGCACTGAATGCGCGCACGCAGTACGAGAATGCGGTGATCGAATATGACCGCGCGCTGCAGAACTTCCGGTACTCGATCGGATTCACTTCCTCATCTCCCGTTCACGTTGTGCCGGACGAATCCATCTACATGTTCGCGGTCGACCCGGCCGCAGCGTTAGACCTTGCGCAGCAGAACCGGAGCGACATGGTGAACTATCAGGTGCAGAAACTCACCGCCGAACGGAGCGTGCGTCAGGCGGAATCGAACAATTCCATCTCCATGTCCGTCTCGGCGAATATCGGACTCAATCAAAAAGCGAATAAGATCAACGATGCATATGCCGATCTTCTGGACCAGCAGCAGTTCTCCGTTCAGCTCCAGGTACCGCTCATCGGCTGGGGGACCGGAGGCCACGCGATCGAAGCGGCCGAAGCGGAATTATCCCGCGTTGAGACCAGCGTGAAATCGCAGCAGTTCAATCTTCAGCAGGAAGTGAAATATCAGGTGCAGCGCTTCCGTCAGCTGCAGCAGCAGGTGCTCCTCTCCGCCAAAGCGGATACCGTTGCTCAGCGCCGTTTCGATGTTGCCCGCGAGCGTTTCGTGATCGGCAAGATCGACGTGACCAACCTCTTCCTCGCCCAATCCGAAAAGGATAATGCCTACCGAACCCGTATCCAGACATTGTGGGATTACTGGGCAACGTATTACCGTCTGCGGCGTCTTACCTTATATGACTTCGCCCTGCAGCGTCCGCTGCTGGTGAAGGAATAATATTCTTTTTCGTTAGGCCTAAGCAATAGCCACGAAGGCACCAAAACACAAATGTTGGAAAAAAATCTTCACACAAAGTATTTCTTTTTTGTGGGATTTTGTGCCTTTGTGCTTTGGTGGCGACGCTCTTGATCTTCACACAAAAAATATTAAACCGATGATCACCCGAACAATGCTCATCCTGTTTGCGTTCGCCTCCCTTCTCTATCCGCAGGATATGCGGACCGTTTCGCGGAGCGACAGTCTCGCCTCCGCTCTGTACAACGAGGGAAATTACTGGAAGCTGATGGAGATATCGAGACAGGCGGAACTCGATTCACTCTCCCCGAAATATCTCTTCGCACTCGGCATGAGTTACGCTGCGCTCAGCGAAACGCAGCGTGCGTTGGATTGTTTGAAACGTTCTGTCGTTCGCGATTCATCGAAACTGCAGTACCGGTATCAATATGCGCGGGCGCTCTCCCAGTCCGGCATGTATCGCGAAGCAGTGGAACAATTGTCGCTCTGCATCGCGATGGACAGTATGTACATTCCTGCGCGCTTCCAGCTGGGACTCACATACGCGGCGCAGAAGAAATTTCCGGAGAATGAACTCGCCGTCTTCTCGTCGCTCATCGAACGGAATCCGAACGACTTCGTCAGTCTCTATTATTTATCCGAAGCACTGAAGCGGATGGACCTGCCGGATTCCGCCGCACCGTTCCTCCGCCGTTCGCTTACCGTGAATCCACGCTATCTGCCGGCGCTCATCTCCATGTCGAATTATCTCAACGCAAAGAAGGAATATCCGGAAGCGCTGATCTACTATCTGAGAGCAGATTCCGTCCGCAGCGACAATAAGGACCTGAAATTCCAGATCGGCGAATGTTACCGCCGTCTCGGCGACCTGCAGAACGCAAAATTCTTTTTTAAACGGGCGATCGCAATGGATTCGACCAATGCGATGGTCCATGCACAGCTTGCGTATGCATATTTTTCTGCAAATCAATATGATTCATCCGCACAATGCTATCAGCGCGCCATTGCTCTCGATGATGAGAATCCACAATACTACAAGAACATCGCACTCGTCTATAAGAAACTGAATATGACGGAGATGGTGGTCCGGTCATACGAGTACGCGGCCCGCGTACTTCATCCCGACGTAACGGCATACGTGTACAACGATCTTGCCGCATTCTGCATGGAGAAATTATTGTGGAGCAAAGCGATCGATGCATTTCACCGCGCGTTGGAGCTGAATCCCGAGATGGTGACACCGTACTATTTCCTGGGAACGTGTTACATGCAGATACCGGATA
>CALROS020000270.1:0-3762 GCA_943369855.1 Chitinophaga pinensis
CGTCCCCAGCCGCTCAGGAGTATCCGTATCTTCGAATGAACCGAGTCATGTGCAGCGATATAATTTGTTGTTATACGGATCGTATCTCCGACATTGAATTCCGATAGAAATTTCGATGCTGTATCGGATCGTCCGAATGAGATGACGGCACCGTTCCTTGGTATCGCAGAATTCACTCCGTTCAATGTATGCGAGACAATGAAACGGGCATTGTTTCCAACTGTCATCCGCGGACCGAGTGGTTCCAAAACGATCTCGACTCCTCCCGAATCCGTTCTTGTCGTGTTTCCCCGATAGTCAGTGTAGAGTGTGATCTCGCTGAGTGTCCGATTCCTGTTCAGCCGATCGAATTTGAATTGGTGATTGTTTGCAGTGAGGATCGTTCCGTCAAACGAGAAACCGTCCATGATCAATCGGCCGTTCTCTAATACTGCGAATGCGGATTTTTGAAGTGTGGTGTATCCTGTTACCGGGATGAATTCTTCGATCTGATTATTCACCTGACAGCTGTCCGTAAAACTGAAAAAATCGGCATTGAGCGCAGCGATCACTTCCGTGTTCCGGTGAATACGTTCTTTCACAACGGATGATGTCGGGATCAGTCCGTGATGCCGCACGCTCTCCAACTTCAACGAAGGATCCTTCAGTTCGATCTCCGCGACGAAGATCTCCTGCGGAAGCGAAGTTCGGTAATGAATATGCTTTAGACTGTTGCCGAAAAATTCTATTGAAACAGTATCATATTGAACAGACTGGGGATAGAGCGGAGCGAGTATGAACAGGATGGAACAAAGATGAAGAAAGAGTCGGTGTGAACTCATAAGAAGTGGACCGTAGCGGGATCGAACCGCTGACCTCTTGCATGCCATGCAAGCGCTCTCCCAGCTGAGCTAACGGCCCCTTAATGAACTAACTAAATATAGGAAAGAAATTGAACAAAGAAAATAATTTCTTTATACTGAGAGTAACTTCTTGGGATACCCATGCTGCGCTTACAGTCGATCATAACCGTCTCTTCCTCCGCCTTTCATGCGCCGTATAGTCTCACGTTTTCATTCGAATTCCATATCAATAAAGCTTCCCGTTTGAAATACCGTGTGTCGGAATCACTGTTGGAGTCCTCGGGAAATGTGATCCTGCCGAATTTCAGGGTCGTGAGGGAATTAGCGTATGCCATTAATATAGAACGGAGAACTGCCGGTGTTGTCGATAAGGAAGTGCGTGCAGGTTTCCTGAACGCCGTGGGATTATTGGATGAGATAGGGCATTTCCTTGTGCGGATGTATGATGAACAGGAAAATCCGGGTGTGATCAAACGAGCTTTGAAACATGTTGAGTCCGCCGTCGGTCAGGACGCTGTGGAGAAGACCCTGCTGCAGTTCTTGAAAGATTTCCCGCCGAAAGCGGTGTATAACGGACTCCAATCCGAAAAAGCCTATTACGATTCTGTCACCACCAATCGTCTGCATAAAGAGATCGCGCTCGAAGAGTTGGTGATGCTCCATCTCTCGAATCTCAATCCTGCCAATGCACGCATCAAAGAATTGTTCGACGATACCGCGCTCATCTCCAGAACAAAATATATGGCGGTGATCAAAGAACTGGAACGGTTCTTTGCCGGTGAGAAACCGTTCGGACCGGACCATCAACCGCTGCTGGATGTTTTGAAGAAGCCCATTCTCGAGCACCCTGATAATATCGAAGCGCAGTTGGGATACTTCAAAGAGAAATGGGGGATCGTTCTTTCGGCAAAATTCATCGAACGGATCAGCAGCAGTGTTGAGTATGTAAAGGAAGAAGAGAAATTCATCTGGCATGCATTCAATCCGCCCGGCGGAAAGCCGAATGTTGAGACGTTCGTCCCCGAATATAAGAATGAATTCCGCTCACTCACACCCGAAGAGCGGCGCGAGAAGCTCCGCCTCGGTCAAATGAAACCGGAAGATTATGTCTATGCTGAACCGGAGCAGTTCACCCCCGATACGGAGTGGATGCCGAATGTGGTTTTGATCGCAAAGAATACCTACGTGTGGCTCGATCAATTGACGAAGAAGTATCATCGTGAGATCAAACGTCTCGATCAGATCCCGGATGAGGAACTCGATCAGCTTGCCCGCTGGAACTTTACAAGTCTCTGGCTGATCGGTGTATGGGAACGCAGCTCTGCATCCAAACGGATAAAGCAGATCACCGGAAATCTCGATGCTGTATCGTCGGCGTATTCGCTCTATGATTATGAGATCGCTTACGATCTCGGCGGTGATGAGGCATTCCAAAATCTGAATGCGCGCTGTTGGCAGCGCGGCATCCGTCTTGCCGGTGATATGGTGCCGAATCATATGGGATTGTATTCCAAATGGGTGCTGGAACATCCCGAATTCTTCATTCAATCCGAACATCCGCCGTATCCCAATTATAAATTTACGGGGGAGAATCTTTCGCATGACGCGAACATCGAACTTCGCATCGAGGACGGATACTGGAGCAGAAGTGATGCTGCCGTGGTCTTCCAACGAATTGACCGCCGGAACGGAGAGGTCCGTTATGTGTATCACGGCAACGACGGCACGAGCATGCCGTGGAATGATACGGCGCAGCTGAATCTGCTCCGGGCCGATGTACGAGAAGCGGTCATTCAGAATATCTTCCACGTCGCACGGAAATTCTCGGTCATCCGATTCGATGCGGCGATGACACTGGCAAAGAAACATTTCCAGAGATTGTGGTATCCCATGCCGGGAACATCCGGTGTGCCGTCGCGGCAGGACCACAGTCTTTCGCGCTCGGAGTTCGACGCGATGTTCCCGAATGAGTTCTGGCGCGAGGTCGTGGACAGATTCAATTCCGAGATGCCGCAGACACTGCTGCTGGCGGAAGCATTCTGGCTGATGGAAGGATATTTTGTGCGGACGCTCGGGATGCACCGTGTGTATAACAGCGCGTTCATGCATATGCTGATGAAAGAGGAGAATCAGAAGTTCCGTGCCATGATCAGGAATACGCTGGAATTCAATCCGGAGATCCTGAAGCGGTATGTGAATTTCATGAGTAATCCGGACGAAGAGACCGCGGTGGATCAATACGGCAAGGATGATAAGTATTTCGGCGTTGCAACGTTGATGATCACCCTGCCGGGACTCCCGATGTTCGCGCACGGACAGATCGAAGGATTCAAAGAGAAATACGGAATGGAATATCAGCGTGCGTATTACAACGAAGTGCCGGATGAATGGCTCATCCGCAGGCATGAGCATGAGATCTTCCCGTTGACGAAGAAACGATTCCTGTTCAGTCAGGTGCAGAATTTCGAGTTTTACGACTTTATGGATGACCGCGGATATGTGAATGAGGATGTCATTGTCTATTCGAACAGAGCGGGGAATGAACGCGCAGTGATCTTCTTCCACAATAAGTTCGCAGAGTGCCGGGGCCGGATCCAGCATTCAGTACCGAAAGCGGTCTCTGCTGAAGGAAGCGTCCGTTCAATACAACTTGCACAGTCTCTTGGCATCCAATTGTCAGAGACCGTCTTTTACCGTTTTAGGGACCGTAAGACAAACCTGGAATACCTCTGCACCGGAAAGCATCTGCATGAGACCGGACTCCGTGCGGAACTCCGTGCATTTGACTATGCTGTCTTTACGGATTTTCAGGAGATCGCCGATACGTCGGGTGCATATGCATCGATCGTGCAGCGTCTTAATGGAAAGGGAACTACCGTTCTCGATTCAATGCTGAAAGAGATCCAAATGCGTCCGTTCC
>CALROS020000271.1:0-3746 GCA_943369855.1 Chitinophaga pinensis
CCAATCAATCGTTCTCTTCGCCATAGGAAATCGCGTTATGAAATTCGTCTTATGACGGATTTCGTTCAATGCTAATTTTTGGAAATAAGTTTGCGGGCCTTAACTGCAGTTCTCGCGACATTATTTGGCTGTTCGCCAACCTGCTGACGCCACATCGCATAATACAGTCCTTTTGCTTTCACAAGTTTCGTATGAGAGCCGGATTCGACGATGCGTCCTTTTTCCAGGACATAGATCGTATCGGCGTGCATCACCGTTGACAGGCGGTGTGCGATCAAAATTGTGATCAAGTCCTTACGATCCGAGATCTGTCTGACCGTTTCGCTGATCTCTTCTTCCGTGAGGGAATCCAATGCCGAGGTCGCTTCATCGAACACCAGCAAATGCGGCTGTCGAAGGAGTGCACGGGCGATGGAGAGACGTTGTTTCTCTCCGCCGGATATCTTGACACCGCCCTCACCGATGATCGTATCCAATCCTTTGTCCGCACGCGCTAGAAGGGATTGACAAGCAGCTTTATTCAGTACGTCGAGACAGTCCGCATCCGACGCCTTGGGATTGACGAAGAGTAAATTTTCCCGGATGGAACCTGAAAAGAGCTGGGCATCCTGTGTTACGAAACCGATCCGTTCCCGCAATGCGTCGAAATCGATCTCATCGTAGTTCCTGCCGTTGTATAATACTTTTCCCTGCTGCGGACGATATAATCCGACGAGCAATTTTACCAGCGTCGTTTTACCGGCACCGGAAGGTCCGACGAAAGCGATCGTTTCACCAACCTTCGTTTTAAAAGAGATCTCACTCAGAGCCGACGTACTTGCTGATTGATGCTGGAACGATACTTTGTTGAATGCCAATGTCTCGACATTTCCGACGGTGACGGGAGAGACCGGTTTCGGTTCTTTTGGAGTATTGAGGATGGTCTCAAAATTCGCAAGAGACACTTCCGCCTCACGGTAGATATTGATGATCTCACCCATCTGCTGGAGAGGACCGAAGATGAAGAACGAATAGATCCACAATGAGAAGAATTGACCGACCGAGATCTGCTGAGAGAAAATAAGATACAACATAGTGAATAGGATCATAGTGCGCAGGAAGTTCACGGATGTTCCCTGAATGAAACTCAGACTGCGGATGTATTTCACTTTCTTCAATTCCAGTGCGAGGATCTTTTGCGTGGTATTGTTCAGCCGGTCGATCTCCTGGTTTGCGAGTCCAAGACTCTTGACCAATTCAATATTACGAAGAGATTCCGTCGTAGAACCGGCGAGTGCCGTTGTTTCACCGACGATGGTCTTTTGGATGACCTTGATCTTTTTGCTCAATGTTGAGCTGAGAAATGCGAGTATTGGAACTGTTGAAAAATACAGCGGCGCAATCATCCAGTGTACGGAGAATGAATAGACCATGACGAAGACAATGCCGACCAGGCTTGTAAAGAGAATGTTAATGGCGGCGGAGATGAGCCGTTCAACATCGGTGCGGACCTTCTGCAGTTTTCCCAGGGTCTCGCCGCTGCGTTGATCTTCGAATACCGAATAAGGAAGTTCGAGTGAATGTTTCAGCCCATCGGCGTAGATCTTCGCACCAAGTCGTTGAACAATGACATTGATGTAATAATCCTGGAAATTCTTTGCAACGCGTGAGACGAATGCTACGCCCATCGCCAGCAATAACAGACTAACGACTCCATGAAGGAACTGGTCCGTTGTATAATCCTTGAATTTCATCGCATAGTTGTCTATCACATAGCGGAAGACAAGGGGATCGAGCAATGAAAAGGTCTGGTTGATGGTGGCGAGGAACAATGCCAACAAGACCAGCGTCCAATACTGTTTAAGGTACGTGTACAACAACTTCATGGGTGTTCCTTCATTTGTGTGGAAGAAAGTAAGAAATCTATGCGTAAAATGCGAAAGAACGTTGTAATTGAGGGAAGATTCATTTACAATTCATTCATGCGAAGACTACCTGACTATAGAACGATCATCATCCTGTTATATTGCATGATTTTCACCGCTTTTTCGCAGCAGGAGAAACAAAGTAAAGCGTTCAAAGCGAAAAGTTCGTCATTTCGGATCCTTGAGGTCCGTCAATCGGATGTGACCTATCAATTATGGGAAGGATTTCAGCTGATGCGGAATGCGAATGCCGGTGATGCACCGTCGCAGCACGAACTGAGCATTCGATATCTTACCGGCAGGGGATTCTCCTGCGATACCGTAAAAGCAGCTCAATGGATGAAAAAAGCTGCCGATCAGAATTACGTCCTCGCGAAGTTCAATTACGGTATCTATCTTAATAACGGATGGGGAGTTGAATGGAATCCGTTCGATGCGTTCGGGTACATTGAATATGCCGCAAAGAAGGAAATGCGAGAAGCGCAGTATGTGATGGGTTTGTTCTATACCGATAATCTGATCGTGCAGAGGAATTATCCGGCAGCATATGCATGGATCAAAAAATCAGCGGATCAGGGTTATGAACCTGCCAAAGAAGTGATGACAGAATTTGAAAAACGGGGGATCGATGTGAAAGCAGGTGCATCCAAAGATTCTTCCGTACAAAAATCAGTGCCGGCTAAAAGCGTTGCGGTCCAGCCGGCAACTTCACAATCCTCCTCACAGAATTCACAATCGATCCAGCCGGTGATGCTGGAGTTCGATGATGATAAGACAACGCAAGTGGATGATATGACCTTGCTGAAGGAATTGTTCAACGAAGGGAATGAGGAACTCCGAAATACACTTGGTGTTTCCAAGATCCTTAGTGACAGTGTGCAGACGGATTCAACGGGGTTCTCACTCATTCAACACGCCTCCGAGATCGGGAATCCTGAGGCGATGACCATCGTTGCCCGGTGTTATGAACGGGGGATCGGAGTCAAAAAAGATAAGCTGTTAGCTGCTGTCTATTATATCAGAGCAGTTCGTCTTGATTCACGGCGTGCCCCGGCGTTACTGTGGAGACTGATCAATGAAAAGAATATCCAAACGATGTTCAATCAGCAGGCAACGAAGAACAGTCCGGAAGCATTATATGTTCTTTCGTCATTGAATTCTCTCGGACTCGGATCGACGCTGACGAATGAACAGGCACTTCAGTTCCTGCAGATCGCAGTGTCAGCGTCATTCCTTCCGGCAGTGCTCGATCTCGGCAATTGTTATTCGCAGGGACTCTGGGTGAAAAGTGATAAGAAAAAAGCGAAGGAGTTCTGGAAATACGCTGCAGCACGCGGAAATACCGAAGGAAAGATCCGCGTTGCCGTGGCTGAAGTATTTGATGGAACGGTGATGGATGCGAGGAAATCGTTCTCAGAACTTGAGACGTATTCAGAACAAGGATCGGTACTGGCTCAGACTGCGCTCGGATATTGTTATGAGAAGGGAATCCTTGTGCCGATCAATTATGCACAGGCGGTTTATTATTACCGGAAATCTGCACAACGTGGAAATCAGGCAGCGTTCACCGCCCTGACGAGAATGTACGATGAACGACGGCCGAAAGAAAAAATGTTCCAGGTGACAGAAAATTAATTCCGTCCACCGTTACAAAGAAGCCGGTTTTAATTTCTCTCTTACATAATATACCACAATCCCTAACAACGTCATTCCCAATCCGGAGAGTGCGAATTTCCATCCTGTGGAAAGCATGATCGAGAACCAGAGGATGATCGCCGTGACTGCCGGAAGCGGATAGAGCCACATCTTGAACGGAAGATGTTCTTTCCCCAGCCGGTTCCT
>CALROS020000272.1:0-3743 GCA_943369855.1 Chitinophaga pinensis
CGGACTCCCAGCCGGGACGGCGATTGCCAATAAAGCGGGTGATATTGAAGGGATAAAATGCGATGCGGCAATTGTGTATTTGGAAAATGCGCCGTACATCATCTGCGTAATGTCGAAAATGCTGCTGAATGATACGGACGGCGGTCCGGTCATCACCGAAATTTCAAAGAATGTCTATCAATATCTCGAACGCAAAGCTCATTCCAATCAATACGGCAGAAGGATCCCGAAGTAGTTTTCTTGTTTGTCGGCCTCTCAATTCGTGAGTGCCGGCAATGGACTCGATCGCAATGTGAATAAATGGACCGATGAACTGATGAAACAATTATCCGAATCGTTCAAATACATCTTCTCCGACAACGAGTGGTTCAACAAGGTGCTCATCGGCGGATTCTATTTCGTGATGATCCCGTTCGGTATTGGTATTATCATGCTCAACGGCTTTCTGACGGAATTCCTTGCTGGCGTGAAGAACGGAGAACGGTCAATGCCGTATTGGCGAAACTCCAAAGCGATCTTTCGTGCGGGATTACGACGGAGCTCTCTGTCGTTGGGAATGCTTGTCGTTTGTTACTGTTCACTCTTCTTCCTTTCGATCCCGGTAGACATTCCCGGAGCAATTCTGCTGCTGACTGCTGCAATAACGATCAACGCATTGATGCTCACCGGGTCTGCTGGACTTCTCCCGCTCTTCGTTTCGTTGGGACTTCTCGTGACGGCGATCTCTATCGGCTGGATGTGGATCGTGGTGGGCTGGCCGCTGCTGATCTTTCTGGCGATGCTTGTTCAGGTGTATTTGCTGGGAGTAAAAGAATACTAAATATTACAAAATTACAAGATTACAATATTGCAATCTTGTAATTTTGTAATGCTTTTAACTATTTTTTCAACCACTCCTCTTTCAACTGCTCCAATTCCTTTTCCCCGAATCGTGAATGTTCATAATATCCTTTGAGCATCCGTTGTCTCAGTGCTTCATAGATGGTGACTGCACACGCAACGGATACATTCAGACTCTGTATCATTCCCATCATCGGTATGTAGACAGTCGCATCGGCAAGGGACGCTGCTTCTTCAGTGACACCGGCATGCTCATTTCCGAAGACGAATGCTGTCGGTTTTGTCAGGTCGAATTCATACAGCTGTTTCGCATTCTCATCCAGTTTTGTCGCAAGGATCTGATACCCTTCTTTTTTGAGCTGTCCATAACATTCGGTGATCGAAGGGAATTTCCGTCGTGATATCCATTTATTCGCACTGGAAGAACTTTTGCTCCCGATCTTCGGATATTTCGCCGTCGTATAGACGAGATTCACTCCCATGATCCCCACCGCATCAGCGGACCGCAGCATCGCACTCACATTATGCGGATCGTGAATATCCTCCATCACGACCGTCAGGTCCGGCTGACGCTGTTCCAACACTTTGAATACTTTATTTTTTCTTCGCTCAAGTCTCATGACATTTCTTTTCTATTCTCTCTTTGCATCTTTGCGAGAGATATTTATCAATATTCACTATTCACTGACTATGATCGGCTCTGCATTCCGTGAATCCCTCTGCAGAACAACGATCGCAGCGATCACACTGCATGCACCGATCACCTGCACCGTTCCCATCCTTCCGTTCAGGAAGAGCCATTCCGAAATGATCGCGACCACCGGTTCAAGTGTACTGATGATGATCGCTTTGCTGGACTGGATATGTTTCAATCCATAATAATAGAGCGAATACGGGAACAGGATCGATATCACCGCTATAATACCGAAGACCTTCCAGTCCTCACCTGTATAATGCGCATTGATGATATCCATCGGAGTATTGATGCAGCTCCAGAACAATGTCGCGGAGCCGAGCAGATAGATCAGACCGGTCCAGATGGAATATTTCTGCGTCAGCGATTTTCCGCTGATGTTGAAGATGGAGAATGACACCGCCGCAAGAAGTGCAAAGATGATCCCTTTCTGTGTCCCCTGAATCACCGCCGGATCATACGCACCGATCGCAAGTATGATCCCGCCAATGGACAGGATCAAAGCAGCGACCTTTGAGATGCTCAGTTTTTCTTTCTGAAAGAGAACGGCATACATCATCACCATCACCGGTGCGGAGTACTGAACGAGAATGGCCGTTGAGACGTTCGTCTCTTTGATGGCGGAATAATAAAAGAAATTCGAACCGGCCACGCCGAGGATCCCTACCACAAAAAAATGCGGAATATCTTTCAAATTGAATTTGAGCAGCTGCCGGTTGGTGAAAAGGAAGAACAGAAAGAGGACGGCGAATGATAATGTCACCCGCATCTGAACGAGGATCAGCGGTTCATACGATTTGTTGAAGAACGATTTGGCAACAGTGGCTGCAACTCCCCACATGAACGCTGCAAGAGAGATCGCAATGTACCCTTTCAGGTGCTTCATTTGATGGGGCTCTCCCCGGACTCATCCGCTTTCACGCGGTAGTATTCTGCAAGGCCGGTCTCACCCGTTGCATTGTACAGCACAGCGAGACGAAGACTGATGTTCTTGTTGTTCGGAACGAATTCAAATCCGATCTTCAGGAATTCGATCAGGATCTTTGCAGGAGGAATATCGAGGTCGGGGTTATAACAATCGCAGGCATCGAGGTACGGATCGGCTTCGTTCGGTCTGATCGCCGCCGCTTTCTGATAATAGCTGAGCGCGAGTTCGTAATTGTCCTTCTTACCGAAGATCACTTCAAAGATGCTCGCCAGCCACATATACACATCATACGCAAGATGACGGTACTGACGTGCAAGTTTCTCACCGAACAGGATCAGCTCATCGGAACCGAGAGAATCGTTCCAGAAAAGAATGCGGTACAATTCAACATCGTCGATCCCCTGCTGCAATGCATCGCTGAATGCATCGAACAGTTCGTTGAAGTTCTTCGACTCATTGAAGATATGTCTGATTTCCGTTCGAGAAAACATCACCGTCTTTGATTATCAAATTGAAAATAGCGAATGAGAACCGCAGAAGCAATAAACAGGAATGGTTTATTCGTTACTTCAACAGGAGCATCCTCTTCGTGATACTCTGAGCGCCGCTCCTGAGCTGATACAGATAGATACCGCTTGAGAGCATCGCACCGTTGAACCGAAACTCGTGACTTCCTGCCGGGAGGTTCCCATGATGAAGCACTTCTGCCTCCCTGCCGAGTGCATCAAAAATGGTAAGCGTCGTATATTCTGACGTCTGCAGCGTGAAACGAATGACCGTGGATGGATTGAACGGATTAGGGTAATTTTGTTCAAGTACGAAATGTTCAGGACTGACCTCTGTCCTTTTCACACTGAGGACCGGTGAATTCGTAAGGAACGGGAAATATGTCACTTTACCCAGCGATCCGATATCACCGCTGTCCACGATCACTCGGGCGACAGAATCCGGATCGGAATATCCCCAATAATTGTTCTGAGCCTTGATCGGGAATGCACTGTTGTTATAGAGAGCAAAAACGGTGTCACGGTTCTTATTGTTCATGAAGATATTCATCCCGTTGTCCGAGGTATCGGCATTCGTCAGATCACCGAGATTCGGCCGGGCGTTGCCGAGCACCGTAATCCCCCAAAGATTGTTGATGAACTGATTACCGGTAACGATCGTATTCTGCACAGCCGGAGCAGCACTGTTGAAATTGATCCCGCTCCCTGCCGCATTCTGATCACTGTAGGTATTGAATGCGATCCGATTATTCCGCACCATCACATTCAGGGTGCT
>CALROS020000273.1:0-3736 GCA_943369855.1 Chitinophaga pinensis
CTGTAGGGACGGGATACCATCCCGTCCCCGCGAAAATATAGAGGATAAATTTATGTCTACCGATCAGGAACTGAAAGACCTTGTAAAAGAAAAATACGGCGAGATCGCCCTCCAATCCAAAGAAGAAAATGAGACATCCTGCTGCGGCAGCGGCGGATGCTGTTCAACGAAGTCGGAATTCACCGTCATGTCCGAGGATTATTCCCATCTTCCCGGCTATGTCGCAACGGCTGACCTCGGACTCGGCTGCGGACTTCCGACGGAATTCGCGCAGATCAAACCGGGAAACACCGTGGTCGATCTAGGCTCCGGTGCCGGTAATGATGCGTTCGTCGCCCGCTCCATCGTCGGCGAAACAGGACATGTTATCGGCATCGATATGACCGTGCCGATGCTCGAGAAAGCGAACAAGAATGTGAAGCTCCTCGGATACACCAATGTGGAATTCCGTCTCGGCGACATCGAGAACATGCCGGTGGAGAACGATACCGCCGATGTGATCGTGAGCAACTGCGTGATGAATCTCGTCCCGAACAAACAGAAAGCATTCGCCGAAACATTCCGCATCATGAAATCGGGCGGACACTTCTCCATCTCGGACATCGTATTGAAGGGCACTCTGCCGGACAACATCCGCTCCGCCGCCACGATGTACGCCGGATGCGTTTCGGGAGCACAACAGAAGGAGGAGTATCTTCAGACGATCAAGGATGCCGGCTTCATCAACATCACCGTGCAGAAGGACCGTGAGATCAACATCCCGAACGAATTGCTCGTGAAATATATCTCGCTCGAAGATGCACTCGCATACCGCAAGAGCGGTGCAGGGATCTTCAGTATTACGGTCTATGCCGAAAAAGCATAATGCGAATTCACCGAACCGTTCACTTTAAGTGAGCGGTTCGGTCCTGTTCGTTGCTGCTTTCTATTTCGAATTTTTCATTGTCAACTATCCATTGCTCTGTATGCGCATCCTCATCCTCTGCACCGGGAATTCCTGCCGCTCGCAAATGGCGGAAGGTCTTTTGAAGTCGTTCGATCCGTCGTGGGAGGTATTCTCCGCCGGGACGAAAGCCGCCGCACGCGTTCATCCTCTTGCTGTAAAAGTGATGAACGAGATCGGCATCGACCTGTCGAAGAATTATCCGAAAACGGTCGACTCACTGCTGACACAGTCCTTCGATTTTGTTATTACGGTCTGCGGAAATGCGAAAGAGACCTGTCCCGTCTTCATCGGCGATGTGAAACACCGCATCCACATCGGCTTTGATGATCCTGCCGAAGCAAAAGGTACAGATGTAGAAGTCATCGCGGAATTCCGGCGCATCCGCGACGAGATCAAAGCAGGATTCCATGATTTTTATCTGAGGAATAAATGAGCAACCTCACAAAGAAACTCTCATTTCTTGACCGGTATTTGACCGTCTGGATCATCTCTGCCATGCTCATCGGAGTCTTTTCGGGATATTTCTTCCCCGGTATCGTACAGTTCTGGAGTTCCATGAGCAGCGGCACGACGAATATCCCCATCGCCGTCGGACTAATTCTGATGATGTATCCTCCGCTCGCGAAGGTGAAATATGAGGAACTCGCCGATGTCTTTAAGAATAAAAAGGTCCTTCTGTTATCGCTTGTTCAGAATTGGCTTATCGGTCCGGTGTTGATGTTCCTTCTCGCAATTATGTTCCTGCGTGATTATCCCGAATATATGGCGGGACTTATCATGATCGGACTCGCACGGTGCATTGCGATGGTGATCGTGTGGAATGAACTGGCCCAAGGCGATACGGAATATGCGGCAGGACTCGTCGCTTTCAACTCCATATTTCAGGTGCTTTTCTTTCCGGTCTATGCGTATCTCTTCCTCACCGTGTTCCCGGCATGGTTCGGTCTTTCAACATTCGTCGTTGACATCACCATCGGTCAGATCGCGGAAAGTGTCTTCATCTATCTTGGAATTCCGTTCATCGCAGGAATGCTCACGCGGTATACATTGCTGAAAATGAGAACGAAAGAATGGTACGCGCAGAAATTCATTCCGAAGATCTCTCCGCTGACACTCGTTGCACTGCTCTTCACCATTATGGTGATGTTCTCGCTGAAAGGTGAATACATCGTTGCTATACCGATGGACGTTCTGCATATCGCGCTTCCTCTTGTTATCTATTTCATCATCATGTTCTCCATCTCGTTTTACCTCGGCAGAAAGAGCGGGGCCGGATACGAGAAGACGACCACGCTCTCCTTTACTGCAGCAAGCAATAATTTTGAACTCGCCATTGCGGTCGCCATCGCTGTGTTCGGGATCCATTCCGGCGCCGCATTCGCCGCAGTGATCGGTCCGTTGGTGGAAGTGCCGGTACTGCTCGCGCTCGTGAACGCCGCGTTATGGATGAAGAAAAAATACTTTGCGGTTCCGGCGTAAGCGGTGTACATTTCATGAAAAACCAACATGAAATATCTTCTTCTCTTTTCATCCGCGTTCTTTGCATTCCTCCTCATTGAAGGATGCGCTTCATCGAAACAATTCTCCGCCGCTGATGTTGAACACTCCATCATCACCATGAATGACTGGGGCGGAACTCCGGCTGTCGATTCCCTCGCACGGAAACATACCATCACTCACATCACGCTCCATCATCAAGGCGAACCGTTCCCGAAAGGAAAGGATCCTGTTCAATATTTGCGCAATCTTCAGAAATGGTCCCGCAGCGAGAAGAAGTGGATCGATATACCGTATCACTACATCATCGATCTGGATGGAACGATCTACGAAGGACGGAAGATCGATTATGCCGGTGACACGAATACCGAGTACGATCCGACCGGACACGCGCTGATCGAGGTCGTCGGGAATTTCGAGGAGGTGGAGCCGAATCAAGAGCAGCTTGATGCTGTGGTGAGGATGATGACATATCTCTCCGTGAAATATTCCGTGCCGGTCGACTCCATCCGCGCACATAAGGATTATTCATCAAAGACGGTCTGTCCCGGGAAGAATCTGTATCGGTATATCGAGAACGGTTATTTCAAAAAGTGTGTTCAGGAATTTCTTGACCAACCTCTCGCAAAGGCGCAAAGCCGCTAACATTTAAATTTATTTTTGCGTCTTTGTGTCTTTGCGAGAACAATAACTCTGTCGTTTTGTTCAATTTACAAATTCAGATTCGCCGCTCCAGATTCGTTCCGCCGAAATCCTGCAAATTTTGACCGTCGCATATTGGCACGCGGTTGGTTATATTGAGGGTATAGTAAAAGGAGTTACTATTATGATCACAGGATCCGTGTCCCTTTCCCCCCATGTTGTCGCAACTCAACTTGCCGAGAATCAGCTGAAGCACCAGGTCGCCAAACAGGCGCTGAGCGATAAGATCAATACCGAAGCGAAAGAGGTCGCCAAGACCGTTTCCACGCTGAAAAAGACCGAGAAAAAAGAGGATGGCGCTCCGCCGAAACAGCACAAATCGATCGATTTACGTATGTAATCCGATCATTCTTGTATTACAGTAATTTAATGGACCGATAACACCGGAGCGTCGAGGTTTTTTAAAGAATTTTTTGTATATTAGTGCAGTCAATTGAACGTCCCGTACGCAATTCGGGACGTTTTTTATTAATAGAGTTCAATTCTCACACAAAGCCGCAAAGTCCCGTTTTTAACCGCTCTTGGTGACGTTGTGTGCCATTTTCAGGAAAAACAATGTTCAAACAAAGCAATATCCGCAATATCGCCATT
>CALROS020000274.1:0-3734 GCA_943369855.1 Chitinophaga pinensis
GGCTCCGCAACATTGCATTTGAACAACGGAAAGTTCTGGGAGATCAACGATCTTGAGATCACGAATTCCTCCGATGTTGCGGGGGACAGACGCGGTGTGCTCATCAGTGCGTCCGATTTCGGTCTGGTTGAGCATATCGTTCTGCGTAATCTCGATATCCACGATGTGAAAGGGACCGTCGGGAATGATGATGCGGCAAAAAGAACTGCAGGGATAGGGATCGAAACGACCACGGACCGGGGAGCCGCAACACGGTTCGATGATATCGTCATCGAAGGATGCTCTATCTATAATATCGATAATACCGGCATCTACACGGACAATCTTATCTTCAGGAATACACCGGGTGTTGCGGACTGGATCAAACGCCGGTTCACCAATGTTGTGATCCGTAATAACACCATCCACCATATCGCCAAAAATGCGATGATCCTCCGGCTCTTGGACGGCGGGTTGATCGAGAAGAATGTCTGTTATGAGACCGCGCTGAAGACCACCGGCAATACGATGTTCACCACCAGCTGCAGCGGAACGGTCTTTCAGTACAACGAAGGATATTTTAACCGAGCATCATTGCAGGGGGGTGACTTTGGAGACGGCAGTATGTACGATGCCGATCTGAAAAGCTCGAACATTATCTTCCAGTACAGCTACAGTCACGATAACAGTCATGGTCTCTTCTGGACATGCAATGCTCAGCCAGACTCCAATGTCATCTGCCGCTACAACGTCAGCCAGAACGACAAAGGGATCATCTTCTGCGTAAATTATCCTGTCACATCCGTTCAGATCTATAACAATACCGTTTTTATCGGACAGGGACTTTCTCCTACGATCATCTCCGAACGGAATGTGAATGCCGGAACGCGAAATTATACATTCCGGAATAACGTGATCTATAATCTCAGTTCGAATGCCTCCTACGATTTTCGGGCGGGCGGATATACGAGAGAATTCAATTATAATACGTTCTATGGATTCCACCCGTCCGGCGAACCGGAAGATTCGAATAAACTGGTGAGTGATCCGAAATTCATTTCTGCAGGATCCGCTTCGACCGGAATCGGTACGATATCCGGATATGCATTGCAGGCCTCGTCACCGTTGATTAACTCCGGAGTCCTTTTTCCGAATCATCCGGTAAAGGATATCCTCGGCAATCCTGTTCCATCTTCAGGCGGTGTGGACAGAGGAGCATTTGAGTATCAGGGTTCGTTGGGTGTCGGCAGAAATGGTCTTCACGGGCCGTCGGAATTCGCATTGCATCAGAATTTTCCGAATCCGTTCAATCCGTCATCCGTCATTTCATTTTCCATTCCATCATCGCAGATGGTCCTTCTTGAAGTATTCAACGCATTAGGGGTCAGGACCGAGACGCTGGTGAATGGTTATCGCCCTGCGGGGACCTATTCTATCCCGTTCAATGCGGCACGATATCCTTCAGGTGTATATTTATATCGGCTGGATGCCGGTGGATTTCACGGAACAAAACGGATGGTGCTGTTGAAATAATAGTGACAGCGATGTTGATCGGTTCATCTGTTCGGGATAAATAATCGAAAAAAATTCTACGATAAAAACACGGAAGATCTTTATCCTGCAGATATGTTACATCAATAACCGCACTGCTTCAACCAATGAAATTGCTGCATCCTTTGAATAATGATTGTTCGAGTTATTGTATGAACTTTGAATTGAGTAATGACCGTTTCTTTGATCCCAATCCCTCAGTAAAAAAGATCGCTCTGGAATTATATTCAGCAGTAAAGGATCTTCCCATTATCAGTCCGCATGGGCATGTCGATCCAACTCTGTTTGCGGATAATGCTCCGTTCCCGAATCCTGCAGAGCTTTTCATTATTCCGGACCATTATGTGTTCCGTATGCTGCATTCACAGGGAATTCCTCTTGAATCGGTGGGAATTCATCCGTTGAACGGGAGCGCGTATGAGAGGGATCCTCGCAGGATCTGGCAGCTGTTCGCGGAGAATATCCATCTCTTCCGCGGGACCCCGAGCGGGATCTGGTTCGAATATGAACTCTCTGAAGTTCTCGGTATCAAAGAGAGGTTGGACGGTAAGTCTGCCAAACGTATCTATGACAACATCTCCGAGAAGTTAAGTCAGCCGCAGTTCCGGCCGCGCGCGCTGTTCGAACGGTTCCGGATCGAAGTGCTGGCTACGACCGATGCGGTGAACGATCCGCTTGAAGCGCATCAGTTCATCCGCGATTCGGGATGGAAAGGACGTGTCATCCCCACATTCAGACCGGATTCAGTGACGGACCTGACGAATAAGAATTGGAAACAGCATCTTGAACTTCTCGAAGTGTGGCTGAAAAATGAGATCACCACATTCAAGCATTTTATCACCGCGCTGGAAGAACGCCGGGCATATTTCCGCTCCTTCGGCGCGACCGCAACGGATCACGGAGCACATTCACCGCTGACGCTGGAATTGACCGGTCCGCAGATCGAAGAGATCTTCCAGCGTGCACGGAAAGGGACGGCGACGGCAGAGGATGCGAAGCTCTTCTCTGCGCACATGCTCATGGAAATGGCGCGGATGAGCGTTGACGACGGAATGGTGATGCAGCTCCATGCCGGTTCATTCCGTAATCATGATCAGCGGTCATTCGAACGATTCGGAGCAGACAAAGGCTCCGACATCCCGCACAGGATGGAATACACGAACAATCTTCGTCCTATGCTGAATAAATACGGATCCGAGAAGAATTTCACGTTCATCGTCTTCACGCTGGATGAATCCGCCTATGCGCGCGAACTTGCTCCGCTGGCGGGATATTATCCCTCCATGAAACTCGGACCCGCATGGTGGTTCAATGACAGCATCGAAGGGATGACGCGCTATCGTCAGACAGTGATGGAAACAGCAGGATTATATAATACGGCGGGATTCAATGACGACACAAGAGCGTTCCTATCCATTCCCGCCCGTCATGATCTCTCCAGAAGGATGGATTGCAATTATACCGCAGGACTGGTCGCACGCAGTATCATCCAGATGGAAGATGCCGCCGAGATGGTGACGCAGATGACGAACGGACTGGTAAAGAAAGCATATAAACTTTGAATGAAGGATCCCGAACAATGAATGATTCACTTCCGCAGGGTGGACGATATCGATGGTTCATCTGCGCACTCTTGTTCTTTGCCACCACCATAAATTATATCGATCGTCAGATCCTTGGTTTGCTTGCTCCCGTGCTGCAGAAAGAGATCGGCTGGACTGAAATAGAATACGGATACATCGTCACCGCATTTCAAGGATCGTATGCGCTCGGCCTTCTGTTCTTCGGCTGGTTCATTGACCGGTTCGGCACGAAGATCGGATATACCGTTTCGGTCGCATGGTGGAGCGTTGCGGCGATGCTCCATGCATTGGTGACGACCCCGTTCGGTTTCGGTGTTGCGCGCGCCGGACTCGGGTTGAGTGAATCGGGTAACTTTCCTGCAGCCATCAAAACAACAGCGGAATGGTTTCCCAAAAAAGAACGGGCCCTTGCCACTGGGATCTTCAATTCGGGAGCGAATATCGGTGCAGTACTTGCTCCGGCGGTCGTTCCCTGGCTCACCATTACCTACGGCTGGCAGGAAGCATTCATTGTCACCGGCGTACTCGGATTCTTCTGGATCATTTTGTGGACGTTCTTTTATGAACGGCCGGAGAATACGAAGAGACTTGATCCGGCAGAGTTGCGCTACATCCAGCAGG
>CALROS020000275.1:0-3724 GCA_943369855.1 Chitinophaga pinensis
GAGAATCTTTCCCGAAGTATCTCCTCTGCACTTGAGCTAAAGATCCGCGACAGACTGGAAAAGAAGGAAGGGATCATCTTACTGCAGAACCGGCGGGGATTTGCGCCGTTCACCGAATGCACTTCGTGCGGGCATGTGGAACAATGCGAACAATGCAATGTTACGATGACGTACCATGCAACAAAGAAACATCTGCGGTGCCATTACTGCGGAACGGTAAAACCGGCTCCGACGACCTGTTCGGAATGCGGCGGCTTCGAATTCACACTCAACGGTTTCGGCACCCAGCGAGTGGAGCAGGAATTGACCGGGCTCTTCCCGGCCGCGACGATCCTCCGGATGGATATGGATACGACGTCGCGAAAAGGCTCCCATGAGAAGATCCTGCGCCAGTTCGGTGAAGGAGGCGCTGACATTTTGCTGGGAACGCAGATGGTCGCAAAAGGACTCGACTTCCCGAGAGTGACGCTTGTAGGAGTGATATCAGCGGATACCCAGATGATGCTGCCGGATTTCCGGTCAGCTGAAAGGACGTTCCAATTATTGACGCAGGTTGCAGGACGGGCCGGAAGAAGTACGCTGGCAGGTGAAGTGGTCATTCAAACATCGCAGCCCGGACATTATGCGCTGAAGCATGTCCGCGAGCATGATTTTCTTGGATTCTATCAGGAAGAGATCGAGTTCAGAAAAGCGATCAACTATCCCCCGTTCTCACGAGTGATCGTGATCGAATTCAAGGGAAAAATTGAACGGAGCGTCGAAGAGACAGCTGTGCTCTTTGGGAAAAAATTATCGTCGCATATTCCGCGGGAGTCCATCCTTGGCCCCGCACCAGCAGTGCTATCCAAAATAAAGAATGACTTCCGCTGGCAGATCATTATTAAAGCGGACAAGGAGACGGATAAAAACGGCACACGCGCCCGGTATTCCGTAGCGCGTGTGTTGAATGAGGAGCAGTCCCGAGCATCGGCGCGGAACGTGAAGATCATTGTGGATGTGGATCCGACCGGGATCCTGTGATCCCGAAAGAATGTTACCTTCCGAACAGCATTCCGATATAATTCATCCCCACGGTCACTACCAGCCAGAATACGAGTGATGCAGAGATTCCTTTCACGGTCGAGATCGACCAGACCTTTGATAGTCCGATGCCGACGACAGTGAACTGCCAGATCGAAAGTGCACTGATCGCTGTGAGCAGTGTATGGGTCTTGTTCATCGGATCAATTTCACTGACAAGCATCCCGAGATTCGGTCCTGCATACATCGAACCCATCGCAACGATGAAGACCAGAGAGATGATCGTGCTGACCGGGATAATGAGCATACCGAGTCCATACGTTTCGCAGATCTTCAAATATGAAACGGACGATTTGAAGAATATTTTTCCTAACAGCCAATATCCGAGGGAGAATCCAAACAGAGATACGTAGATGTAAAAGACCATCCCGACCGAACCGAAGATCAGGAACATCGGTGAGCCGCCTTTGGAAAATTCGAGTCCTTTCTCCATCTGCTCCTGGGTCATTTTTCCCTGATCGACCTGATGCTGCATTGCCTTCACCTGATTCTCATGCAGCTGATCCTGGATCGCAGGCTGACTGAACATGACGAACATGGAGATCAGCACACTCACCAATGCAATGAACGCTGGAAGACTCCAGTTGGAATTCTTCTTCTCCGACCGCGCCATCTGTTCATAGATCTCGCCGGGCGATGAAAGAATACCGATAAATTTGTCACTCAATGACAGTTCCGATGTTGTTTCCGTTGTAATAATCTCTTCGGGCATAATCAAATCCTTCCATAATTGTTAGTAAATCCGCTGATAGTTTACTGAATGTAGAACGCAGTATCAAATGAAATTTTTTCCAAAAAAAAGAGCAGGTTCTCACCCGCCCTCGTAAAAAAAACTCCCAATATGCAGTTCATTATTTGAATTTTTGCATCAAATCACTCAATTCGACGATATCATTCATCTCAACAGATCCGGCGTCAACCGAACGACCGGATCCGTTCAATCTTTCATTTGCGGAAAATATTGAGAGATCCCCGAAGTCCACAACCCGGCCGATCCAGCGCGATCCCGACGAATCATGAACCTCTTCTTTGTTCACGGCGATATCAGCGATGATCGAAGGACGACCGTCCGAGAATGTTACGGTGACTTTTTCAATGATATAATCGAAAAGATTCTTTGTGTTCATCGGAATATTCTCATACGGCATCGTGCCGGTCTTTTCATACGCTTTAGACGCGATCGACGAGAATACCGACAACAGTCCGACACAATTCAATTTTCGGATGAACATCTTTTCCGGATCATCCTTCCATCCGCCGCTTTCGATGAGCACAACACTGGTTCCCCATTTCTGGATATTGTCACCGAATGCACGCGGTTCGAATGAGTCGTCATATTTTCCGATATGGTCCGGTACGAATTGCTGAAGGACAAGGTTCAATTCCGATGCAACTTTCTTCGCGCGGGTGCGCACGTCATTGTCCGTCTTATCCACATTGTATGCGGGAGCAAGAAGCGAGATCACGGCAACGGTCCCTTTTTCCCCTACCGAATACCGCGGATCCTGGTCATGCAGATTGAATCCGATCTCCGGATCGAACCTGTCGCGCGTCGCTTTCAGCAGGCGGGCTTCAGGTGTCTGCAGGCGCAACGCATCGCGGTTCATATCGATCCCCTGTGATGTGCGCCGCTGGAACCGTTCTGCGCCGTCCGGATTGAGCATAGGAATGATGAGCAGTGTGGTCTCGGAAAGGATCCTCTTCACTTCAGCGGAATTCCTGTTGAGCGAGATATAATTCAATAGATCGAAGAGCGCCATGGTCGCCGTCGGTTCATCGCCGTGCATTTGGGACCAAAGAAAAATTTTCGTCCTCCCCGAACCGAGTTTCAGCAGATTGATGAAACGATGTTCGGCAGACTCACCGATCTTTTCGATCGACACCAACTCACCGAGCGAACGTTTAATGGTCTCAAGATGCGTAAGCAGTTCGGCGTGCTTGAAGCGCCGGGAAGAGATCCCGTTGAACCGGTATTGTTCGTAGGAACTGAACAGTTGTTTTGAGAATTGTGCATCCGTAAGTTGTGTGATCATAACATACACCAAGAGAAAGTACATGGTCTTCATAGGACCCCTACAAATAAAAAATCCCGTCCCGCACAGTCCGGCGGAACGGGATGAGTGTACCAAAAAATTACTTCAATAACAGCATCCGTTTTGCATCGGTGAATGTGCGGCCGTCATTCATCAGTGCCGTGATGCGGTAGAGATACATACCGCTCGACACTTTAGCACCGAACGCATTGGAAGCATTCCATATCAGTGAATTATAGCCCGGCTGTGCTTCACCATTGAACAATTCCTTCACGACGTTCCCCAGCAGATCGTAGATAACAACGCTGACCTTACCGCCGGCAGGTATGGAATAACTGATCATGGTGGAAGGATTGAACGGGTTGGGATAATTCTGTTCCAGCGCAAATTCAGCGGGACCATTTGAGCGATCAATCACGGCAGCTGAACTTGATACCGCCATAGTATCGTACGCAGTTGTCGTCAACGTTGTCGACGATCCTGTATGAGGCGGTGCAACCATAAAGATCTCTTCATTGGCATTCTCGAACCAGATGATATTTCCGCCCCAATCCAATGCAATATCAGCATTGGCATTATTGTTCCCGCCAAGTGAACCGACGACATTCCCT
>CALROS020000276.1:0-3720 GCA_943369855.1 Chitinophaga pinensis
CGATCACTCCGCGCATGTTCTCATCGTCGAACGTGGTCGTCGCCATATTCTCGATCTTCATGTTCGTTGTTTTCTCGAAACTGTTGAACGAGAAGAACCGTTTCACTTTCTTCTTGCGCAACTCATCCCTGCATTTGTTGACGGTGATCCGGTAGACCCATGTATAGAATGAGGATTCAAAGCGGAAATTCTGGAGTGCCTGATAGACCTTGATGAAGACTTCCTGCGCGATATCATCCACATGGTCAGCATCATTGAAGATCGAAAAGATGATATTCCGGACCTTTTCCTGGTATCGTTCAACCAGATAACGGAATACTTCTTTTTCCCCGTTCTGAAAAAGCATAATGAGCGAATCATCGCTTTTCTGCGAATGAGGAATATTTGCGTCGATGATATTGATAACTGCCGGTTTCGCCATAGTGGATAATTTCAGGTATAGACGAAATGAACTGTGTTATGTTCCATGATCGCTCAAAAAAAAACCGACGTATCCGTCGGTTTTTGATTTTTTTAAGATAGCTTTTTTATGCTTTTTCAGAGGTTTCTGAAGAGTCAGTCTCCTCGGTGCTCCCTTTCAAGTCCTGCACTTCAACACGGATTTCCTGTGCTTTGCGCTTTAATTCCGCCATATGTTTGCGGACGCGGGTACCGGCAGATTTATTGCCTTTATCGTAAAATTTGATGAAATCTTTCTCGAAAGTTTGAACCATTTCAACAAGTTCAGTAAAACGACTCATCATTACTCCTTAAGTTTGGTAAAAAAATAGTGCCAATTGCGTCTAAATATTGCCCGATTTCGTTAAATAGTCAAGAAAAATTTCATTTTTCAATGATTTTCCTCATGGATGCAGTCTTTGAATAGATCATTATTGCGGCAAGGAACATAATACATGTGACCGCTAATCCTTCGGCGATAAAAAGCAGGGATTCGGTGGTAAAGAATGAATCAGATTCATTGATCCGGGAAGTCAAAATAATCGGGGTCAATGTGATCAAACCGATCCTTAACGAATATCCGAGCCACACATTTCCCTTCCAGAAACTCAATGTTGAAAGCAGGAAACCGCCTGCAAAGAAATAAAGCGCTAATACTATACTGAGTTGGATCTCGAGTAATTCAGTACTGAACACGTCCGATATCATAAAGATCATCCATAGACAGGCAATGATCAATGATGCCCGTAACTGACCGTACGGCCGCTCAAATGATCTGAGCAGAATTCCGCGGAACACCAATTCTTCAATTAAAATTGATGTCGCAGAAAACACATATATGGCCGGTATATCGAATATCGTTGCAAGAATGAGTGTCGCCGCATTATCCAGTTTATTGATCTTAATTTCAGAAGCGACAGTGCCGATCCCGATGGTCAGCGCATAGATCACTAATGGTGCGCTGAACAATAGGACATTCTTTTTCCAATCCAAAGAAAAGAACAAAAGCTGTGATCGTGAGAACTTGATCTCTTTCATACGATAGAAGCTGTACAATAGAGCTACCATCGAAACGACCTTCAGATCGATCAATATCTCCCAAAGATAGAACTGATATTGGATCTTCCAAAAGCTCAACGCACCGAAGATCAATGATATCAGTACCAATAACGATGTTATTCGCAATAATCTATGTTGTTCGATCATATCGTTGAAAATACTCTATGGTCTTCTTGTGCCTGTAGGAAAAAAGCATGAATTGGATCTTCCTGAAGAACAGCAGATCAGCGAACCTGCCGATGGAACCGAACGGTAACTGATAATGAATCCGGTCCGTTAAAAATACTGAGCCGTCTTTCTCAATGATAATGTGTTCGTGTTTCCAATACTGAAATGGACCCCGTCCTGATTGAACGTCGACCAATATAGAATCCGGTATCAGTTTCTCTACGGTCACATCCCACGGCATCCAACGTATTCCCTGAAAGATCTCTACCGTCATCCGGCTCCCTTCCGTCATCATTACCGGAACAGAAGCGAACCGCAGCCGGATGAACGGCGGGGTGACGATCGCTACGTTGGTAAAATCTATATGGAATTCGAATAATTCCTTTCGACTTGCGGGGATGGACGATGTGAATTCTAATATTGTCACTTATCCGACCAGCACGCTTCCGCCGTTCACATTCATGATCTCTCCCGTAATATGACGTGAAAGTTCCGATGCGAGAAAAATGACGGGACCCGCGATATCGTCAGCGGTCGGTATCCGTTGGATCGGGATCTTCTTCCGTTCCTGTTCCTTATATTTTTTGTCGTTGAAGACAGAATCATTCAGATCGGTATCGACCCAGCCGGGAGCTACTGAATTGACGTTGATATTGAACGGTCCCAGTTCCGTCGCGATCGCCTTCGTGAATGATATCATCCCGCCTTTTGATGCAGCATAGTGGGAATGTTCTGCTTCTCCTCGTTGACCTGCCGTACTTGAGATATTGATGATCTTTCCTGAATGTTGTTTCTTCATGAACGGAACAACAGCATTCGTCATGTAGAACATTCCGTCGAGATTCACCTGCATCGTTTGCCTCCAAACTTTTTCGGTCATCGAACCGATCTTGCCATAGGTCCAAATACCTGCATTATTCACTAGGATGTCGACCTTACCGAATTTTTTTATGGTCTGCTGAACAACCTTTTTTGCGTTTTCCGGTTTTGATACATCCGCTTTAATGGCCAGACCGTCGCGCCATTCGTTCTTCACATTTTCGATAACTGCATTGGCTGCTTTTGCATTTTTGGTATAGGTAATAATAACATCCGCTCCGGCTTTGGCGAATTGAACAGCTGCTGCTGCACCGATACCGCGCGAACCGCCTGTAATAATAACAACTTGATTCCAAAGAGAGATCATAATATCCTTATAAGACAAATTGGTATGATTATTGTTTGATATCTATGCAAATATACAAAAAAGTATCGTTGATGGATATTGTTATTGTTTAGACTAAGTCGGTCATAGTTAGTCCAATTTGCGTTTTTTGAATAATTTCACAAGTTTGTCTTGCCCGATGAGGAATAAAAGTTTATATTTACTTAGATTAAGTCTAAATAAGAACAAATGGAACTTGAATTAGCCAAAGAAAACTTCACTAAGTATCTCAAATCCGGGAGTTACCGGATCACGCCGGAACGTTTTATTATCCTTGAAGCGGTAATGAATTATGACGGCCACTTTGATGCTGATGAGCTTTTCTTTCAAATGAAAACATCAGGGCAAAAAGTTTCCAGGGCAACAGTCTATAATACGTTGGACCTCCTTCAAGACTGCGGATTGATCTCCAAATACCGTTTCGGTGAAAATCATTCCCGCTATGAATTGGCATTTGGCAGACCGCATCATCATCATCTGATCTGTCTTGAATGCGGTGACATCATCGAATTCGTCAATGACAGGATAGAAAAAGTTCAGCAGGAAGTGTGCGACGCGAACAAATTCACTGTTCAAACGACAACACTGCAGATCTTCGGGATCTGTTCAAAATGTCAAAAATAATTATGAAAACTTTAGCACAAACAGCCGCCGGATCAACAGTTACCATTTCCCATCTCGATTCACATCCTGATACGTGTAACCGACTGCGAGAAGTCGGCTTCTGTGAGAACGCCGAGATTCGATTGGTATCGAGCGGGTCATCACACTTGATCTGTGAAGTCTGCAACACAAGGATCGGTTTGAATTACACGACCGCGAATGCGATCGTCGTCTTGCCCAGCACAGAG
>CALROS020000277.1:0-3717 GCA_943369855.1 Chitinophaga pinensis
CGCGAAGGATACTCCCCGGCGTTCCCAGGGAAATATCCTGAAGGATGTGAACTACAAACGGCTGGAACTCGATCAGATCCATGCCGCCGCTCCGCAATCACACTCGCATTCGGGCGAACCGAAGGTGATCATCAACCGAAGCGGAGATCTCATTGAAAGTATCGACTTTGTCTGCTCCTGCGGCCGGAAAAAGACCGTTTCGTTCAATTATGAGGGTGAATAATTAGCATCTGGCGAATATTCACCACACTGCTCCTTTCGTAATTTCCCATATCTCCGTTTTCCTCTCAAAATCCTCACTTTTCTTTTGGCATTCCAGTTGCACTGCAATGAGGGAAAGAAAGGTATCTGTATGAACAACAAACTTATGCTCGGATCATTGACATTCGGCGCGATCGTGATCGCCGGATTGATCGGTGTGCTTGCCTTGCTGGACGATGCAACGGACGCACAGAACGATGTAGCGGTTGATGAGATCAATGATTCACCGATAGGAATCTGAGGAGAATTTCTCTATGGCACTGTTTGATGAAACGAAGATCCCGATCCTTTCCAATGCACTGAACGCATACACGCTGCGCCATAAAGTGATCTCGGCGAACATCGCCAATATCGGCACACCCGGTTACAAAGCGAAAGCAGTGGATTTCGAATCCACGCTGAACGATCAGCTTGCAAAAGGGAGCGTCGGCACAACGGTCACCAACAAGAATCATTTCGATCTTTCTTCCGCACACAATACCGGAGGAGCAGCTCCGTCGATCGTCGATGCGAACACCGATACATTCAGCGAAGAGGAAATGAAGAGCGGCATCAACGATGTGGACATCGATACCGAGATGGCAGAGATGGCCAAGAACCAGATCCGTTTCAAATACGTTTCAAAACTCCTCGGCGACAACTTCCGTAGTCTCCAAAAAAGTATCAGAGGGCAGGTATGAAAATTGATCAATTCTTCAAAGGATTGAACATTAGTGCTCACGGATTGAGCGCCCAACGAAAAAAAATGAATGCGATCGCCTCGAACATCGCGAACGCAGAAACAACAAGAACCGAAGAAGGCGGCCCCTACGCCCGCAAGATCGTGATGATGAGCGAAAAGGCCGGCGATGCATTCGCCGGAATGCTCGGTTCGGAGTCCTTCCAATTGAACACCACCGACAGCGGTCACATCGGATTCGCCGAGGTCGGCGTACGCGGCACCGATGTGCAGACCACAGGCGTGTCGGCGGACGAACAGATCGATAAAACCCCGTTCAAAATGGTGTACGATCCCAGTCATCCCGATGCGGATGAAGCGGGATATGTGAAGATGCCCAATGTGAACGTGGTGAACGAGATGGTGGATATGATCTCGGCGACCCGTTCCTATGAAGCGAATGTAACAGCGATCAACGCTGCTAAAACGATGGCCAAAGACAGTCTGGAGATCTGATCATGTCAATCACTTTGAATACCAATATCTCATCAACACTGCCGGTCTCCGATGCACGAACGTCATCCGTGATCAAACGGACCCCGCAGACTCCCGCCGGTGCGCCGAAAGCGAATTTCGCCGCACTGGTCAATTCCGCCCCCGAAACGGGGAACAGTGAGGTCGTTACGGGAGAAGAGAAACAATTCTTCGCCGAACTCTTCCCGAAAGCGTCCGATGCGATCCGTTCCTACGGCGGATATTCGCCTTCCGGCGTGAGTAAACCGGTGCAGCTCGGCACCATTATCGATATGAAGGGATAGCCATGAAAGTCAGTCAGGCACTTACACTCCTGCCGAATGTTGAGAATACCATCAGCCAGAAATCGGTTGACAAGGCCCTTCAACAGACGAATGATTCTTTCGGTGCGATGCTCAATAAAGCGATCGGCGATGTGAACTCACTGCAGACCGAAGCGGGCAAAGCGGTGGAGAATCTCGTCACGGGCGATGCACAGGACCTCCATGAAGTGATGATCGCCGTGGAAAAAGCGCGGACCAGTTTCGACCTGCTGATGGAGATCCGGAACAAGACCGTGGACATGTACCGTGAGATCATGCGAACGCAAGTGTAATCCGAGACTTTTGAGAGACCTATGAATCAATTTGCTGATTTTCTTCGACGCCTTACCGGAACACAAAAAGCGCTCATCGGCACCGTTACGGTTGCCGTCTTCATCGGCATCATGGCGCTGGTGAACGTGGTGAGCAAACCTTCCTACGGCGTGCTCTTCTCCAATCTGAATGAACAGGACGCGTCCAAGATCGTCCAGGTGCTGAAAGAAAAAACGGTCCCGTTCACACTCGACGATAACGGAAAATCCATCCTCGTCCCCAAAGATAAACTCTATGAACTCCGCCTGGATATGGCCTCCGCCGGTCTCCCCAATTCCAGCATCATCGGATACGAGATCTTCGACCGGACCAATCTCGGCATCTCGGATTTCGTTCAGAAGATCAATTACCGCCGAGCACTCGAAGGGGAACTTGCACGGACGATCCTCATCCTGAACGAAGTGGAGGGTGTCCGTGTCCACATCGTCACACCCGAAAAAGCGCTGTTCAAGGAAGATGAAAAACAGACGACCGCTTCCGTCGTGCTGAAACTGAAGTCCGGTAAACCGCTGAAACGTGAAGCGGCGCAGGGGATCTCACACCTGGTGGCAAGCAGCGTTGAAGGACTCGATGCTTCGAATGTGACCATCCTTGACACACGCGGTAATGTCCTCTCCGAAACGAACAAAGCGAACTCGCTGGCGGGAATGACCTCCACGCAGTATGAACTTCAGCAGAAAGTAGAAAGTTATCTCGCCCATAAAGCACAGGCGATGATGGACGGTGCACTCGGCATGGGGAACTGCATCGTGCAGGTGAACGCCGAGCTCGATTTCCGTCAGGTCGAGCGGAATCAGGAACAGTACGATTCCGAGAATCCTTCCATCCGCAGCGAACAGACCACCGAAGAGAAGACCATCCTCCGCGATTCACTTCCTCCGTCGACACGCTCCAATTCCGTGACGAACTACGAGATCAGCAAGACCGTGGAGCACATCGTGGAGAATGTCGGGAATATCAAACGTCTTTCCGTTGCCGCCATTGTGAATGACAAAGCGGTGACAAAAGAAGTGGACGGCGTAAAGAACACCGAATATAAAGGACGCACAACGGATGAGATGAACAGACTGACGGAGATCGTGAAGAGTTCCGTCGGTTTCAATCCGTCGCGCAATGACGATATCTCGGTTGTGAATATGCCGTTCGACACGATGAACGAACAGATGCTGGTGACCGAAGAACAGTCCCCGCAGCAGTGGAACGATATCGCCGTGAAGGTCGTGCTCGTTCTCGCGATGGGCGCCGCCATCTTCATCATCCGTTCGCTGCTGAACCGGCTCAAATTCAAAGTGATCGAACCTGAGGATGTCGTCTGGGGAAATAAGATCTCCGGCGAACTCTCCCAGGGAACTCCGCAGAGCAAACGGATCCATCTTCCTGCAATGGAGGATGACGTTCCTATCGAGGTCGCACTAAAAGCGGAACGCCGCACACAGATCCAGGAATATGTCAAGAAACAGCCGGACGATGCGTCGCGGCTCATCAAAGTATGGTTGTCTGAAGAAGTGTAAGGGACTCATCAGTGAAAACAGATAGTTTGGCTCACAGGGAATTGACCAATAAGCAGAAGGCCGCCATCTTAATGATGTCGCTCGATGTTGAGACGGCTACGAAGATGATGCGCGGTCT
>CALROS020000278.1:0-3694 GCA_943369855.1 Chitinophaga pinensis
GGATTGAGTTATACAGGATATCTTGGTTCGAATGTCGGTTTAGCCGCAAGTCTCCCGACAACCACCGGTGAGACCGTCCGAAAGAATCTCACCGCAAGCCAGACCACGAGTGTGTATATCTCCTTTCTGGTGAATGTGAATACGATCACCGCAACGCCCGGATATTTTTTAGTGACCCGGTATAATACTTCGAATCATCAACGGGGAAGGATCTGGGTGAAGAGTGATGGTGCATCCGGATTCTATTTCGGTGTATCAAAAAGTTCTAGCACAACTCCCACCTACGGAGCAACAAGTTATCCGCTGAATACAACGTACCTTGTAGTTTTCAAATACACATTCCAGGGGACGACCGGTTCAACGAGCACCGATGATGTGTTGAGTCTCTGGGTGAATCCGACCAGTTTCGGCGGCGCGGAAGATCCGTCACCGCTCATTTCCAACGCCAACGACGGCGGAGCGGATCTGACAAGTCTCGGCTCCCTTATGCTCTACCAGGGGATTGGCGGAAATGGTATGACCATCGACGGTATTCGCGCTTCAACATCCTGGGCGACGATCCTTCCGACCCCTCCGTACTATTATAACGGAAGCGGTGATATCACCGATGTCCATGAATGGGGTCTGGAATCGAATGGAACAGGTTCCCATCCGGCCAATTTTACGGCGAATGATCAGTCATTCTATATAGCCAATAATTCCTCAGTGACCCTCAATCAGCCGTGGACGGTGTCCGGAACCAATTCCAAAGTTGTCGTCAATAACGGGACAAATTTCACGATTGCCTCCGGCGCAACACTTACCGGTACTATTGATGTTGCATCTGGCGGAACACTCACATTGCAGGATATGTCCTGGCCGACTTTCGGTACGTTGTCGGGGACCGTATCGCTCAATAATGCGGGCGGATTTACAATGGCAGGCGATGTGACTCTGCCGACGGGTGTATTCGTTTTAACAGCCGGCAATATGGATCTGAACTTGCACACACTTACCGTGAACGGGACTTTGGATTGCGGCACAAATCTCGTCTTTGGCACTGGAACATTCACACTGTCATCCGGAGCTTCACTGCGGATCGGCTCAGTGAACGGTATCACTACATCCGGTTCAACAGGGAATATCCAGACGACCACCAGGAATTTCAACACAGGAGCGGCCTATACATATAAAGGGACTGGAACGACCCTGGTGACCGGTGATGCCCTTCCTTCCACGGTGAGCACTCTTACGATCAATCTTGCCAATGCATCAGACATCATTTCTCTCTCGGGTCCGGTCACCACAACAGGAAATCTGACCTTTACCAACGGAAAATTAAAATTGGGGAATAATGACCTTACCCTGGGAACTAGCGGCGGAGGATCATCATCGAGCTATGCTATCACGAATGGATCAGGAGCATTGAAGCGGACCACAACGACGAACACCAGCACGAAGAGTTTTTATCTTGGTTCAGAAACGGAATACCGGAAAGCGGTCATTACATTCGGCGGTTCCCCGGTCAACACGATCACACTTGCGGCGAGGTATATCGCGAGCGATCCCGGTTCCGCTGGATATCCTGATGCTTCCATCACCCATCATTATATTGGTGGTTACTGGGAAATTCTCTGCACCGGAGATCCCGGCCAGACATACACACTGGATCTTGAGACAGCAGGGATGGGCGGTTTGAACACTATCGCTGCCGTACGGATGCTGAAACGTGCGAACAGTTCATCAGCCTGGTCCTTTGCGGGGACGGCCGCAAATTTCACCACGACCGTTTCCGAATCCGGCATCAACGGTTTTTCGGAATTCACCATCGGCGGTGATGCATCGAATCCATTGCCGGTGGAACTTGCATCGTTTATTGCATCGGTGAAGATGAACGATGTACTGCTGCACTGGAAGACTGCCACGGAAGTGAATAATCACGGATTTGATGTGGAACGAAAAGCAATGGATCATGGAAAATTGAAAACGGATCAGTGGAGTTCCCTGGGATTTGTTGAAGGCAGCGGATCATCGAATTCGCCGAACGAATATTCCTTCTCCGATAATGGTCTTTCTGCGGGGAAGTATTCCTACCGTCTGAAACAGATCGACCGCGACGGTAATGTAGCATACTCGCAGACGATCGAAGCGGAGATCGCATCAGTCCCGGCTGAGTTCCGGTTGTTCCAGAATTATCCCAATCCATTCAATCCTGCTACCTCCATCCGGTTCTCGGTTCCGCAGAACGGAACAGCAGTCGTGAAGGTCTTCAATGCCATCGGACAAGAGATGGCGGTGTTGTTCAACGGATACGCTGAGGCAGGTCAGATATATACATCGACGTTTGAGGGTTCTGCGTTGTCCAGCGGAATCTATTTTACAACACTTGAATTCAACGGACAACGCTCCATGAAAAAAATGATCCTTATAAAATAATGTTCGTTTGACTTTGCGGTTGATTCGCCGCGGGATCATGTGTGAGCCTATTACTCTATAATAACGCCAAATTGATCATCTTGATGCTGACCATAGCTGGTTCGTTCTTGAATGCCCAATCATTGTTGCTGCAGGAGGATTTTTCTCTCACGGCGAACACGGATCTGGCGGGACAAAACAGCTGGACCGAAGGGAGCGTTCAGGCGAACAATATTGTGGTCTCAGCGTCAGGTTTGTTTTATACTGGATATCCAAATTCCGGCGTGGGTAATGCCGCCCTCTGTGTTCCGACAACGGATAGAGATCAACGAACATTCTCCGGATCGTTGACCGGAACGTATTACTATTCCTTTCTCTTATCCGTTTCGTCTGCGGGGACAGGTGATTACTTCATCGGTCTCTTTTCCGGTAACGCATTCCGAGGAAGGGTGTATTTCAAAGCGGATGGAGCAGGACTCCAATTCGGACTTGTCAAGACCACGACCGGCACGGTTACGTACACATCCGGCGCTCCATACAATTTCAATACGACCCATCTCCTCGTGGTGAAATATGAATTCCTTTCAGGATCCACAACGGATGACAAAGTGAGTCTGTTCATCGATCCGACGATCCAAAACGGAGAGCCGGGAAGCGCAAACATCGGTCCATTGACCGATGCCGGTACCGATGTTTCATCCAATGTGATCGCAGTACAGGGACGGGCGAACAGCGGCACCTTCACGATTGACGGGATCCGCATCGCAGCGGATTGGAATTCTCTGCTGCCGGTCTCGACACCACTTCGATCGGCCGTGATCACGGTGGATCCCGCAGTGTCGGGGGATGCTATCTCCGAATCGTTCGTCGGATTCTCATTCAATCCGGCTTATTCATCACAATTCTTCAGCACAAGTTACAACGGGTACAACAGCCGCACCGTCTCCGCAAAATTGTTCAATAACTTTTTCCCGTATCAAAGACCGGGGATACGCATCATCGGTGCAAACAACTCAAGCTGGCTCCGCTCGGGCTCCGCATATTCGTCCGTCCCGACACAATGGAACAACAGTGCCGTCAGTTTTCCTTACATCCCTGCAACCGTTCCCTCCATCACTACGACCATCGATCAGACCGATCTGAATGATCTTGAAGGATTGTTGGATGGGTTGACCTACACTCCTTCGATCCTGTTCGGGATCAATCTTGCGGTGATCGACGACGGACGATCGGCCGACTTTGCATCGAAGATCAACACCACGCTGAAGAATTCACAGCGTCCTTCTCTCGATCTTCAGTT
>CALROS020000279.1:0-3685 GCA_943369855.1 Chitinophaga pinensis
TGATTTCGGTGAATTTCTCGAAGCAAGCATGCTTCGTCCGTACATCAACAAAGAGATCGATCCCGGACTGACGGGCAATACATTTCATCCGTACAGTTATCTCTTCGGCATCAGCTACGCGCAGAATCTCACCGATAAATTCACCATCGGACTTTCCGCAAAATTCGCTCACGAATCATTGTATAACGGCGCGGCGGTGATGACGCAGGTGAGCCAGGGAGTGGATGAAACGGTGAACACATGGGCGAACGGACTGATGTTCGATTTTGGATTTCATTACAAGACGGGATTCCGTTCCATTGAGATCGCCGCCGCTGTTCAGAATTTCGGCGGAGATGTGACGTATGCGAAAGAATCGAATCCGCTGCCAATGATGTTCCGCTGGGGAATCGCGGCGAATCTGATCGGCAGGGATGCCATTGCGGCATATGATGAGACCAACAGGGTCGGAGTGGCATTCGATCTGTTCCAGCCGAATGATTATGCGCAGCAGGCACATATCGGACTGGAATACGAATATGCGGGAGTCTTTGCGCTCCGCACAGGGTATAAATTCAATTACGATTCCGAAGGACTCACACTCGGAAGCGGGATCCGGCAGTCATTCGGTCCCGTGATTCTGAGTTTCGATTACAGCTTCAGTTCCGTCGGAACATATTTGGGAAATGTCCATCGATTCAGTTTAGGAGCGGTATTATAATGAAGAAACATGGTTCTCGAACGTTAGCACTCCTTCTGTGCATACTCGCCGCTGCAGCGGTCGGTGAAGCGCAGGGATTCGGACAGCCGCTGACATTTCAAGGTCTCGATCATTTCACTACGCCATCCGTCACCGCACGTTCATTCGGCGGTGTTACCTTCGAAAGCGCAGATGCCGGTGTCGGTATGATGTTCGCCAATCCTTCATCACTGCAGGGATTATCCGCGCCGAGGATCTCCGTCGGCGGTGCTCAGTATTATTCCGACGCGGCACAGAAACAGCAGTATAGTCCGTTAAAGTACTATTCCAACTTCAGTCTGTTGATGGAAGGGTTGACGGGGGTCATCTCGAATCCCACAACATACGATACCTCGCTGACCTATCAGGCGAAGGATTCGGTACAGCGTCCGTTCGATAAGATCGCACCGGGGTGGAGCGCACAGCAGCCGCATGCCGGAACGATCGATGTCTTTGCCGCCGTTCCTCTCTCGGTCGGCGATATGAAATTCTCTGTCGGTGCAGGAATGTCGGAGTACTCCGATCTTACGTGGACGTTCCAAAATAACAATGTCTTGTCACCCTCCATCCTGTCGGTGAATCCGAATACGACCACGATCCCGCCGAATAATCTGGATACGAACTCCATTCCGGTACGGTGGTTCCAATACACACAGCAGAGGACCGGTTTCATTCAGTCATACGGCGGAGCACTTTCGGCAGCCTTGTGGGAGAACTTTACGGTCGGTGTGAATGCGATGCTGCTGAAAGGAAATTCGGATGACCATGAGACACATATCGAACGGGGACGGATCCGGTTCTACCAGAATTTCTTCCGCGCCGAATCCGTATATTACCGTTCATCCACGACAGGAACATCGAACTATGACGGTCAGGAATTCACCGTGAGCGCATATTATCACGGGAAGTTCGTCGGTCTTGGACTTTCAGTGAAACCGGCGACAACCATTACGCGCACATATTCATCCGTTGTCAGGACCGATACAACGGGGGCATCCTCCACAACGACAGTAAAGGGTGAGGATAAGATGACGATACCGCTGCGCGGAACAGCAGCGATAACGATCGCTGTGAGAGAGAATCTGACGCTTGCGCTTCAATATGATCTTCGTCCATACGCGTCAGCCGAGTATCAGCGGACCGGCAAGAGCGTGTCCAAACCGTGGTTATCGGCGAATGTGACGCATCTTGGACTCGAATACCGGCCACTCACCATGCTGACGATCCGTGCCGGAGCACGTGAGCAGGCCGAAGTGTTTGAACCGAATGGAAATCCGCTGCCGGGTGAATCGGCCCGTTCTACGGTATATTCTGTCGGATTCGGCGCTGCGTTCTCCGGTCTTCATCTGAATGCTGTGTATGAATACTCAAAACTGAAATATATCGATATGTGGGCAAGTGCGGTCAGTATCAATACCGTCACTACGCAAACGGTAAGTGCGGATCTTTCGTATGATATTCCCTGGTAAAGAATTATTGTCATTGCCCGGCTACCTCATACAAACGTCGTTATAGTTAGCAAATTGCCATAAAGGAAAAATGAATAATTTGTGTTTAGAATTCTTTTACAAAATTCGTGTCTTAGTGTCTTCGTGGCAGAAAAAGAAATTGTCTTTTTAATTTTCAATATCAAACATATCGGAGGTATCTATGAAATATTCTCGAACACTTTTAATGATCATCTGTATACTGAGTTTCGCGGCAGTTCTGTCGGCTCAAGTGGACAGCACGGCAGGGAGCGGTAACTGGAACTCCATCACAACATGGAAAAGCGGCACGATCCCGACCGGCAGCGGAACATATATCATCCGCGCAACAGATTCGGTCTACTTCAGCGCTGCCGCAACCATCACCGGCACAGTGAAGAATCTCAGCGGAAAGATCGGCTCATTCGATTCATCCAAAGTGATCTTCGGTAACGGCAGTGTCTATGAACATGCGGTCAACGGCGGAAGCATTCCGAAAGCGACGTGGGGAACCGGATCAACGCTGTTAGTGACCGGTGCGACGGCAAATATGCCGAACAATGCGGCACAGAACTTCTACAACATCACGTGGGATTGTCCCGCACAGAGCGCGGGTCTGAACATGGGAATGTCCAATCAGACCATCGGCGGGAATATCAGAGTCATCAGGAGCAATTCGCAGTATCTTCGTCTCACGGCGGGGAACATCAACATTCCCGGCGGTAGGAAATTGATCACCATCAACGGCAACATCCAACTCGACACGGCAACAGCGTATTTCACCTCGACCGGATCCGGCAGTCCTGACGATACATTCTCCGTTGTGACGAAAGGGGATGTTATCTCCAAAGGTGCATTCCAGATCGCGAACGGTTCCGGCGGAACAGTGAACTGGTATTTTGAAGGGAATATCAACGCGCTGGAAGGGAGCTTCACCACCAATTCCACCGCTACGAAACCGGATTCGGTCATCTTCAGCGGGACCAAGAAACAATTGTTCCTCCGCGGCGCTTCATCCTCCAACATCCGTTTTGCAGTGAAGAGCGGCGCCATCGTGGATTTCGACACGAGTTCACTCGGCGGCAGTGCGGCAGGAACATTCACACTCCAGGCAGGCGGGACGGTGATCAGCGGTCATCCGAAAGGACTCAAAGGGAATATCAATGTGACCGGAGGAACTTCGCTGAGTACGGCGGCCAATTATGAATACGACGGTGTCGCCGCACAGGTGGACACACTGCTCCCGGCTGCGGTGAAGAATCTCACGATCAACAATCCTGCAGGTTTCACACTTCTTGCTCCCGTTACCATCAACGGTGTGCTTGTATTGAAGGCGGGACAGCTTGATAATACCATCGGATTCACACTCGGCGCAGGCGCAACCATCTCCTATCTCGGCGGCAGTCTGAAATTACCGGTGACTGGTGTCCGCGCCGAACAGGGGTCCTCAGTTCCGAAGGAATTCTTCGTCGGACAGAACTATCCGAATCCGTTCAATCCT
>CALROS020000280.1:0-3667 GCA_943369855.1 Chitinophaga pinensis
ACGAGCAGATCATTCACTGAATGGCTTCCATCGGTCAGTGAGACAACAACAGGGGAGAATCCGTCAAGCTTGATCCCTTTGTCGCCGTCTTTTCCGAAGACGAGCGGTTTTCCGTGTTCAAGGAATACGACCGTATCGGGTTTTGTCTCTTTTTCCGTGAAGGCGAAGAACGCACCGTCGTTGAACACATTGCAGTTCTGGTAGATCTCGACGAACGACGTTCCTTTATGTTCTGCAGCACGTTTAATGATGGTCTGCATATGTTTCGGATCGCGGTCCAAAGAACGTGCAACGAATGTTCCGCCGGAACCGAGCGCCAATGCGGCAGGATTGAACGGCATATCCACTGAACCGACAGGAGAAGTCTTTGTGACCTTTCCCATTTCCGATGTGGGTGAGTATTGTCCTTTGGTCAGACCGTAGATCTGATTGTTGAACATCAAAATATTGATGTCCACATTTCGGCGGAGCACATGGATCATGTGATTGCCGCCGATGGAGAGTCCGTCACCGTCACCGGTTGCGACCCATACGCTCAGGTCGGGACGTGCGATCTTCAGTCCTGAAGCGATCGCTGTCGCACGGCCATGGATGGAATGGAAGCCGTAGGTGTTCATATAATAGGGGAAACGGCTTGAGCATCCGATACCGGAAATGACCGCCACTTTTTCCCTGGGGACATTCAACTCAGGCATGATACGCTGAACCTGAGCAAGGATGGAATAGTCGCCGCAGCCCGGGCACCAGCGTACGTCCTGGTCCGACGAGAAATCTTTTGCGGTGTATTTGACCTCGGCAACAACCGAAGGATTGATCACGCTGTTGATTAATGTGTTCATTATTGTTTTCCTCCTAAGATCTCGTCAATTTTTTGTTCGATCTCGACCGAACGGAACGGTAATCCCTGCACTTTGTTCAAGCCGACTGCCGGAACTAGGAATTTCTCGCGCAGGATCTTGATCAGTTGTCCGAGATTGATCTCAGGAACAAGGATCGTCTTGTATTTCGTCAGGATCTCGCCGACATTCAGCGGCATAGGATTGAGATGGCGAAGGTGAAGATGGGTCACGGATTTTCCTTCTTTCCGTTTGCGTTCTACGGCAGTCTTGATGGTGCCGTATGTTCCGCCCCAGCCGACCACCAGAAGTTCTCCGCTCTCATCGCCTTCCACTTTTGCCAACGGAATATCTTTTGCGATACCGTCTACTTTTGCGGCGCGAAGATTGATCATCATGTGATGGTTCTCGGGTTCATAATTGATGTTGCCCGTCTTCACATGTTTTTCCAAACCTCCGATACGGTGTTCGAGTCCGGGAGTGCCGGGGATCGCCCATTCGCGTGCGAGAGTTTTCTCATCACGAAGATACGGCTGATAATCTACGGGATCTTTCCGGAATTTCACCGGGATCTCCTGCAGGTCCTCAACTTCAGGGATGAGCCACGGTTCGGAACCGTTGGCGATGTATCCGTCCGTCAGGAGAATGACAGGGGTCATATATTTCAACGCGATGCGTGATGCTTCGAATGCAGCATTGAAACAGTCGCTCGGTGAATTTGCTGCGATCACGGGAATTGGAGCTTCGCCGTTGCGTCCGTAGATCGCCTGCAGAAGATCCGCTTGTTCTGTCTTTGTCGGAAGACCGGTACTCGGTCCGCCGCGCTGAACGTTCACGATCACGAGCGGGAGTTCGGTCATCACTGCAAGTCCCATCGCTTCTGTCTTCAATGCAACGCCGGGACCGCTTGTTGTGGTGATCGCAAAATTTCCGCCGAATGCCGCGCCGATCGCGCTGGTGATACCGGCGATCTCGTCCTCGCATTGGAATGTCTTCACACCGAAATTCTTAAGGTATGCAAGTTCTTCCAGAATTCCGGTCGCGGGTGTGATCGGATAGGAACCAAGGAAGAGGGGAAGATTCGCTTTGTCTGCTGCTGCGACGAAGCCGAGTGCTGTTGCCTGATTGCCGTTGATGTTCCGGTATTTTCCCGGGGTCAGCGGTGCAGGTTTCACATCGTACTTTACGGCAAAGATGTCGGTCGTCTCAGCATAGTTCCAGCCTGCTTTCATCACGCGTGTGTTCGCTTCGACCAGTTCGGGTTTCTTCTCGAATTTTTCAGTGATCCATTGGGTGGTATTGTCGAGTGTTCGGTTGAACATCCAGTACATCATTCCGAGTGCGAAGAAGTTCTTCGTTTTATCGACGACCTTCTGGCTGAGATTCATATCGGCCAGCGCAAGGTTGGTCAGTTTGGTGATGTCCACCTGAAAGACCTGGAATTTGGAAAGGGAACCGTCGGAGAGAGGACTCTGCGTGTATCCTGCGAGTTTCAGATTCTTGTCGCCGAATCCGTCCGTGTTGACGATGATGATACCGCCGTCGATCAGCGAGCGAAGATTCACTTTGAGCGACGCAGCATTCATCGCAACGAGCACGTCGCAATGATCGCCGGGAGTGTTGATCTCTGTCGCACCGAAGTGGATCTGGAATCCGCTCACGCCGTAGGTCGTTCCGATAGGAGCGCGGATCTCTGCGGGATAATCCGGAAGGGTAGAGAGGTCATTGCCCATCGCTGCGGATGTATTGGTGAACTGACCGCCGGTCAGCTGCATACCGTCTCCGGAATCTCCGGCGAACCGTATCGTTACTTCATCAAGAACGCGGGTTTCTTTTTCCATAAGCACGTCTTTCTTAAGATTTGCCACTCCTTTCGGAATGACGATGACAAAAAATGTTAAGACAACTCATTGAGGAACGGGAACCATTTTGAAAGGTAGCTGGCGATGATCGTAAGGTAGTTCGTCATCATCAGGATGCCGACTGCAACGAGCATCACACCGCCGACCACTTCGATCGTATGGAAATGCTTTTTGATGCGGTTGAAAAGGGTGAAGAACTTATTGATGCTGATCGCTGTCAAAAAGAACGGAATACCCAGTCCGAGCGAATAGACAAAGAGCAAAATGATCCCCTGTAAGACGGTCTCCTGCTGACTGGCAATTGCAAGAATTCCTGCCAAAACCGGACCGATACATGGTGTCCATCCAAATGCAAAAGCCGCGCCAACTGCGAAGGAGCCTAAAATGCCGAGTTTTTTCTCTTGTAAATGGAACCTTTTTTCATAATTGAGAAAACCGATCTTGAAAATCCCAATCATATGAAGGCCGAAAATAATGATGATAAATCCAGCAACTTTGCTGATCAGATTAAGATTGTCGTTCAGCACTCTGCCGATGGACGTAGCCGCAGCCCCCATCAAAACAAAGATGACGGTAAAGCCGGCGATAAAGACGAGGGAATTGATCATCACTGCACGTGCGGCTGATTTATTGTCTCCCTTCAGGTCATCCAGCGTATGGCCTGAGATGAATGAGATGTACCCCGGAATGATGGGAAGGACGCAGGGGGAGATGAATGAAAGCAAACCGAAGAGGAATGCCGTAAGAATATTGATGTTGTCGGATAACATTGAATTGAACTCCTGATAAAATGTAGTTGAATGTAATTACTGCTTACACTGAACACTCTATATAGCTATAAGATAGAAAAGATTATCTTCAATTTGATGCTAAATCTATAACAAAAGATTCACACCAAAGGTTTGCCGGGGCAATAAAAAACCCGCTGTTTTCAAGCGGGTTGCCGATCGAAATCGTTAGACTGTCTTA
>CALROS020000281.1:0-3661 GCA_943369855.1 Chitinophaga pinensis
CTTGCTCAGTTCTATCTCGGGAACAGTTACTTCAATACCGGCGAGATCGACAAGGCAATGGCGGCATATGAAGGTGCAAGTCTTGATGTGCCGATTCTGGAAGCGTCCCGCATCGCGGGGATCGCAGCTTGTTATGAATCCAAGATGAATCATGCCGATGCTGCAAAGTATTTTGAGAAGGCCGCCAAATCGACGGCGAACGATCCGAATACAGCGGAATATCTGGCAGCGGCGGCTCGGAACTACGCACTGTCCGGCAACAAAGAACAGGCAATTGAGCTCTATAAGTTAATCAGGAAAGAACATTCGAGTTCGGCGGCGGCACGGGATGCAGAGAGATATTTGGAAGAACTGCACGGATAAGATCGTTTCTTTCTAAGGGAATTAACTGCGTCGCAGAGGGCTCAACCGCACTTTACGACGCAGTTGTTTTTTAAAGCATCCTGAAACTGAACATCATTCAAAAACTATATGCTGACAGAATTCGGTAACATCCTCATCTTTTTCATCGTCGGTGCTGTCTTCACGGCCGGCGGATTGATCGCCTCCTGGCTCCTTCGTCCGAACCGGCCGTATGCAGAGAAACTCTCCACGTATGAATGCGGCGAAGTCCCCATCGGTGCCCCCCACGTAAAATTCAATATCCGTTTCTATGTTGTCGCTCTCATCTTCCTCGTCTTCGAAGTGGAATCGGTCTTCCTGTTCCCGTGGGCGCTCGTCTATAAGAGCTTCGGGATGTTCGCGTTCATGGAGATGCTCGTGTTCCTCGCGATCCTCATTGTTGGGTATGCATACGTATGGATGAAAGGCGATCTTGAGTGGGACAAACCGTCACCGCAGTTCCTTCCGCAATCGAAACGTTCTGTCTACGAAGAACAAGAAGAACCAGTACTGAACTAAGAAAACTCTATGGGATTACTCGACCAAAAATTTGAAAACTCCAACGTCGTTGTTACGACGATGGACAACCTGTTGAACTGGGCCCGTCTCTCGTCCCTCTGGCAGATGCAGTTCGGACTCGCGTGCTGCGCCATCGAGATGATGGCGGCATCGGCATCCAACTTCGACATGATGCGTTTCGGAGTCATTCCGCGCGCCACCCCGCGTCAATGCGATGTGATGATCGTCTCCGGAACGGTGACGCTGAAGATGGCTTCGCGCATCAAACGCCTCTATGATCAGATGTCCGAACCGCGCTATGTGATCTCGATGGGAAGCTGCTCCAACTGCGGCGGTCCATATTGGGAGCACGGCTACCATGTGCTGAAAGGTGTCGACCGTATCATTCCGGTGGATGTGTATGTTCCCGGATGTCCGCCCCGTCCTGAAGCGCTGATCGAAGGATTGATCAAGCTGCAGGAAAAGATCCGCAACGAAAGTATGGCAAAGAAAAAAGCAGTATGAACTTCACCGCAGAGTTCACAGAGAACGCAGAGAATCATTTCAATTAATACTCAGCGTCCTCAGCGTCCTCCGCGGTGAAAAAAAACAATAAGATTATGACCGCACAAGAGATCCACGACATACTTAAAGCACAGTTCGGTGAAGCTGTTCTCGAAGCAAAGCTCGAGAATGTCACCGACCCGTTCATGAAGATCGCTGCCGATAAGATCAAAGACGTTTCGGCATTCGCGAAGAACGATGAACGGCTGCAGTTCGATTATCTTTCCTGCCTGTCCGGCGTGGACTACAAAGGCAAGCTCGGTGTGACCTACCATCTCTATTCGATGACCCATCGCCATAAAATGGTCCTGAAAGTGGAAGTGCCGACCGATGCACCGAATGTCCCGTCCGTTGAATCCGTCTGGCGAACAGCGGACTGGCATGAACGCGAAGCGTTCGACCTGCTCGGCATCAATTTTACCGGACATCCCGACCTTCGCAGGATCCTGCTGCCGGAGGATTGGGTAGGTCATCCGCTCCGCAAAGATTATCAGACTCCTGAATTCTATAATGGAATGAAAGTTCCGTATTAATTATGATTGAAACCTTAGAAAAGCCAAAGACATCCACCGGGAAAGCGCTCCGCACCGAAGAGATGATCGTCAATATGGGACCGCAGCATCCGTCAACGCACGGCGTGCTCCGTCTCGAAGTTGTGCTGGACGGCGAGATCGTCACCGACGTGATCCCGCATCTCGGTTATCTGCACCGCTGCTTCGAGAAGCACTGCGAACATATGACGAGCTATCAGCAGGTGATCCCGTATGTCGATCGGATGGATTATGTCGCATCGATGACGAACGAAATGGCCTATGTTGTTGCGGCCGAGAAGATGCTGAAGATCGAGGTGTGCGACCGCGTGCATTACATCCGCATCATCATGGCGGAACTGCAGCGCATCGCATCCCATCTGATCGCGATCGGCACGTTCGGTATCGACATGGGCGCGTTCACTCCGTTCCTCTATTATTTCCGTGACCGCGAAAAGATCCTTGAGTTGTTCGAGATGACCTGCGGTGCCCGTCTGCTCTATAATTACATGTGGATCGGCGGTCTCTCGCACGATATTCCTCCGCAGTTCGTTGAAAAGACCAAAGAGTTCATCGTCGGTTTCAAGAAGACATTGCAGGAAGTGAACGATCTTCTCAATAACAATGAGATCTTCATCAAACGAACAGCGAATGTCGGTATCCTGCCGAAGGACCTGGCGATCAATTATGCGTGCAGCGGACCGATGCTGCGCGGTTCCGGTGTGAACTGGGATCTCCGCCGTGATGATCCGTACACACTGTATGATAAGTTCGAGTGGGATGTGATCGTGGGAAAAGGGGAGATGGGAACTGTCGGCGATGTGTGGGACCGCAATATGGTCCGTCAACGCGAAATGTGGGAAAGTCTCCGCATCATCGAACAGGCGATCTCATCGATCCCCGAAGGCGATGTTTCGAAAGCAATACCGAAACGTATCCGTCCCGTTCCGGGAGATGCGTACGGACGTGTTGAAGGTCCGCGCGGTGAATTAGGATTCTATATCGTCGCAGAGGACAATGTCACACCGTACAGGATCAAAGCCCGTGCACCGGCATTCGTGAATCTGAGCGTGATCACCGATATCTCCAAGGGCGCGATGCTTGCGGACCTTGTGGCGATCATGGGCAGTATCGATATCGTGCTCGGCGAAGTCGATCGTTAGTATTCGTATCCGGAAAAGAAACTGAAAGCAAACAATGAATGATCTTATGATGTTCTTAGAAAACCCGATCGTCGTGTCAGTGCTGCTGGCATTCGTACCGATCGTCTTCATCCTGGTCTACGCGCTGGTAACGCTCTATGGTGAAATGAAAGTTGCCGCGCATATCCAGAACCGTCTCGCCTACATGGAGAACGGATGGCACGGAACACTGCAGCCGTTCGCCGATATCTTAAAGCTCCTTCAAAAAGAAGATATCATTCCTGCCGCAGCGGACAAATTCCTTTTCTCACTTGCTCCGTATCTCGTCTTTGTCGGAACGTATGCATCGTTCGCGGTGCTTCCGTTCAGCAGCGCATTCATCGGCAGCAACATCGATCTCGGGATACTCTATCTTGTTGCAGCATCATCACTCGTGGTGGTCGGACTGTTGATGTCGGGCTGGGCTTCCAATAATAAATGGTCGTTGTTCGGCGCTCTCCGCTCTGCGGCACAGATCGTCAGTTACGAGATCCCCGGCGTGCTCTC
>CALROS020000282.1:0-3650 GCA_943369855.1 Chitinophaga pinensis
AATACTGGTCTATCTTATCGGTGAATTGAGGAATAACATCCCGATCAATGATATCGACCTCTCCGTGCTGTCGCGGAAAGGATATTCCACGACCGAGATCAGCACAGCGTTCAACTGGCTGTTCGAGAAGATCGCGGACGGGGAGAATATCATCACGGATACGGCCCCGAGTTCACCGCATTCCCACCGTGTACTGCATGATGTCGAACGGGCGGTGATCAATGCGGAGGCGTACGGATATATGATCCAGCTGCGGGAGCTGGGACTGATCACCGATATGGATATTGAAGTGCTCATCGACCGCATTATGATGAGCGGGTATGCATCGATCGAGTTGAGCGAAGTGAAGACAATGGTAGCACAATTAATGGCTGAGAGCGATGATTCGTTCAATACGGGAAGCAGAACAATGCTCGGCGGCAAGGATACAATCAATTAATTACAGGAAAAGCAGTTTTAGACAATGGGAAAATCGTTAATCATCGTAGAGTCACCTTCCAAAGCGAAGACCATCAACAAATATCTCGGGAAAGAGTATGTTGTTGAGGCATCCGTCGGTCATATCAAGAACCTTCCGAAGAGCAAGCTCGGTGTGGATGTGGAGAATCAATATGCATCGTCATATGAAGTGATCGCCGGTAAGGAAGAGGTCGTCGCAAAATTGAAGAGCTTTGCGAGTGATGCAAAGAATATCTACATCGCAACTGACCCGGACCGTGAAGGTGAAGCGATCGCGTCGGACATTGCCGAAGAGTTAGAGGACAAGACCAAGAATATCTACCGTGTGCTGTTCCACGAGATCACGCCGAGCGGTATCGCCGAAGGAATGGACAATCCGCGCAAAGTGGATTACAATCTGGTGGAATCGCAGCGCGCACGCCGTGCGATGGACAGACTCGTCGGATATAAAGTGAGTCCGTTCCTCTGGAAGACCGTGTATTACGGACTCTCCGCGGGCCGTGTTCAGTCCGTCGCTCTCCGCATCATCTGCGAGCGTGAAGAAGAGATCAAGAAGTTCGTTCCCGAAGAGTATTGGACCGTCAGCGCGGAATTCAAAACGGACAAGTCCGAACCGTTCATCGCCCGTCTGGCGAAGATCTCGGGGAAGGATCCCGTCATTGCGAATGAGCTGACCTCTACCGAACATGTCGAAGCGATCAAGAAACAGGATTATAAGATCTCCGATGTGCAGAAGAAGGAAGTGAAACGGAATCCGAATCCTCCCTTCATCACCAGCACGCTCCAGCAGGAAGCGGCAAGCCGTCTTCGTCTCTCCGCAAAGCGGACGATGATGCTGGCGCAGAAATTGTACGAAGGTATCGACCTCGGGGATGACGGCACGGTCGGTCTCATCACCTATATGAGAACGGATTCGACCCGGTTGAGTGAAGAAGCGGTCGGTGCTGTCCGTGAATACATCTATTCGAACTACGGAGCCGAATACCTTCCGAAAGATAAGCGCGAATACAAAAAAGGAAAATCGTCACAGGATGCTCACGAAGCCATCCGTCCGACCTCGATCAAGTTCACGCCGAAGTATGTGAAGCGTCATCTGGACAAGGACATGTTCGCCTTGTATCAGTTGATCTGGAACCGGTTCGTCGCTTCGCAGATGAGCAATGCCACGTTCGAACAGCTCACCGTTGATATTACCGGCGGTATCTATCTGTTCCGTGCGACCGGCTCCGTACCGCTCTTCCGCGGTTTCCTTCAGGTATATGATGATGTGATGGAAGAACAGGGGATCGATCAGGACGAGGATCCGACATCGAAGATCCCGGCGAATCTTGAAGCAGGCCAGCGCGCAAATATCCAGCAACTGTTCCCGAAACAGCATTTCACCAAACCGCCCGCACGGTATACCGAAGCGAGCTTGGTGAAGAAACTGGAAGAGCTCGGCATTGGACGTCCCAGCACCTATGCACAGATCCTTTCCACCATTCTTAACCGTCAGTATGTCGACCAGCAGGACCGGAAACTGAGTGCAACAGGACTCGGACAGGTCGTGATCAAGATCCTGATGAAGTGTTTCCCCGAGATCGTCAATTATAAGTTCACAGCCCAGATGGAAGATGAGCTTGAGACGATCGCCAGCGGCGAGAACAACTACGTAAAAGTGCTCGACGATTTCTATAAGCCGTTCAGTCATTCACTGGAGCATATGAATGAACAGGCGGGCAAGATCAAGAAATCGCTGCAGCAGGATGCCGGCGAAGCATGCGACCTGTGCGGTAAGCCGATGATCATTAAGTGGGGACGGTACGGCCAGTTCAAGGCATGTTCGGGATATCCCACCTGTAAGAACCGCAAGCCGCTGGAAGATGAGACGGAAAAATATGCACACGTTACCGGACTCATCTGCAAATTGTGCGGCGGCGACATGAAAGTGAAAGGCGGACCGTTCGGAACATTCCTCGGATGCTCGAATTATCCGACGTGTAAGAATACACAGCCCATCAGCACCGGCGTAAAATGCCCGAAATGTGCGGACGGTGAGATCGTACAGAGCAAGACACGGAAACGGAGGATCTTCTTCCGCTGCACCAATGCCACGGGCGACAACAAGACGTGCGATTTCATCTCATGGGAGATGCCGGTGATGCAGCCGTGTAAGAACTGCGGCAATGCATATCTGACCAAGAAATCAACAAAACGAAAAGGTGACTATCTGCTCTGTCCCAGCTGTAAAGAGGAATATTATCTGGACGAGCAGGAAGCGCAGGCCATTGCTGTTTAGAGAGTTGTATGCAGAAACTGATACGCGCATATCTTTCGTATCTTGAAGACGAGAGGAATTTCTCGCAGCATACCATTGTTTCGTACGCGAATGACCTCTCGCAGTATCATGCGTTCCTGCAGCAGGAATTCCCCGAACTGATCGAACAACACGATGACACCGACACCGGTGTCATTCGTGCTTTTTTGGGGTTGCTGCTCGATTCCGGTATTTCCAAAAAGAGCATCGTCCGTAAACTCTCCACGCTCCGTTCTTTCTACAAGTTCCTCGTCCGCCGCAAGATCATCCGTCAGAATCCGGCATTGAATATCGTCACACCGAAGATCGAAAAGAAACTCCCGCAGTTCATCGACCGCGAATCGATGGAGCGGATCCTTGCATTGCCGGACGGCAGCGGGTTTGCCGGCGCGCGGGATTCCGTCGTGCTCGAATTGTTCTACGGCAGCGGCATCCGGCGTGCGGAATTGATCGGACTCAATGTCGATGACATCGATACGGCGAATCAGACTATCAAAGTGACCGGAAAAGGGAATAAGCAGCGCATCATCCCGTTCACGGGAAATGCAAAGCGTTCGATGGAACGGTATTCCGTATTCCGAGATCAAATGCTCCGTGAAACAGGTTCGAACGAACAGGCACTCCTGCTCAATCAAAAAGGGAAACGGCTGACACCGTCCGTTGTCGGGACGATCGTCACAAAATATCTTTCCGGCTCGACCGAGATCCAAAAGAAAAGCCCTCACGTCCTCCGTCACTCCTTCGCCACACATCTGCTGGATAACGGCGCCGACATCATGGCGGTGAAGGAACTGCTCGGACATGAAAGTCTCTCGACCACTCAGGTCTATACCCATGTGACTGTTGAACGGCTGAAGAAGATCTATCAGCAGGCACATCCCAAAGCTACCACATG
>CALROS020000283.1:0-3649 GCA_943369855.1 Chitinophaga pinensis
TATCCTTCATCACGATCTGGTTCACCGGATCGAGTCCGGAGAACGGTTCGTCCAAAATAACGAGATCGGGATCGTGGATGATTGTCGTAATGAACTGCGCCTTTTGCTGATTTCCCTTTGAAAGCTCCTCAACTTTCCGCTTTGCATACGATTCAAGATTGAAACGCTCCAACCACTGCATCCCTTTCTTCTTTGCTTCCTGTTTCGGGATACCGCGCAGTGTAGAGAAATAGATGATCGTATCGAGCAGACCGTTCTTCTTATAGAGTCCCCGTTCTTCCGGCAGGTATCCGATCTTGTTGCGGATGACATCGCTGAAGTTTGCTCCGTCATAGGTGATCGTGCCGGAATCCGGTTTGGTGATATTCAGCAGCATCCGGATCGTGGAGCTTTTGCCTGCTCCGTTCGGTCCGATCAAGCCGAAGATCTCTCCGCGCTGCACCTGAAGAGAGACATCATCCACGGCGACCACTGTGGAGTATTGCTTACGAAGATGTTCTGCTTTGAGCATAGGGTTTTGAGTTAGGAAGTCGTGAAGTATTGGAGTATTGGAGTCTTGGAGTCTAAACTAGCACTAAAATTCGTCTTGGAGAAAATACTCAACTACTCCATGACTCAAAGACTCATTTACTTCGTTAAGATCTTTCGTATCTGTTTGAAATGATTCAGATCGTGACCTGCTTCAAGGTTCACGATATGACGGATGGTCTCTTTTCCCCGCTCCTGGTGAAGTCCGAAATTGTTCCACGTCTCTTTCGGTAGTCCGGCAAGGAATTTCATATTTGCTTTTCTCAATACGGAATAGAGCTCCAGCATCCCGTTGATATTGCTCTTCTGATACCTGGAATTCACAGCCCAATCATCCTGCTCGAACGGCTGAAGAGGAACTCCGTTCTTTTCGGCAATGGATCGATAACGCCATCCAAGGACCAATTCCGTCTCTGCAAGATGTGCAACGATCTCGGCAGCAGACCATTGCGACGGAGACGGTTTCTTATAGAGAACAGTCCGAGATACACCGCTGATCAATTTCTCTATCCGTTTCGGTGTCGACTTCAGGACCTTCAGCGGATCCCCTCCCTTAAGATTGGATAATATCCTGGCGGTATATTGCTCCGGCGTTTCCTGCATCAAGTCCCCCTCTGATTTTTAAATGATTATGGAGTAATGCGGTAGATCATTCTCGGGAACGGAATGGTCTCGCGAACGTGCTCAAGTCCGCAGATCCATGATACGGTCCGTTCGATCCCAAGACCGAATCCGGAATGCGGGACCGATCCGTACCGGCGAAGATCAAGATACCAGTCGAATGCCTCCTGCGGAAGATTATGTTCCTTCAGTCTCGCTAAAAGAAGATCATAATCATCCTCGCGCTGGCTGCCGCCGATGATCTCGCCGTATCCTTCGGATGCCAGCACGTCCACGGCAAGCGCCACTTTCGGATTCTCCGGATCGCGTTTCATATAGAACGCTTTCACTTCCGAAGGATACCGATGGACCATCACCGGACGGTCGAACTGTTCGGAGATGACCGTTTCATCCGTCGCACCAAGATCATTTCCCCATTCGAACGGGATATTGTTCTTGTGCAGGATCTCCACCGCCTGATCGTACGTGATTCGCGGGAACGGACGTTTCACTGCTTCAAGTTTCTGGATATTGCGTTCAAGCGTCTTGAGTTCCTGCATACGGTTCTTCAGCACATTTGTGACAATATGTTCCAAAAATTCTTCGGCAAGGTCCATATTGTCCGCAAGATCATTGAACGCCACTTCCGGTTCCACCATCCAGAATTCGGTCAAATGACGGCGGGTCTTCGATTTTTCCGCACGGAAGGTCGGTCCGAACACATACACTTTCCCGAGCGCCATCGCGCCGGCTTCACCGTAGAGCTGACCGGACTGTGTAAGATATGCTTTTCCCAGATCGAAATAATCGGTCTCGAACAATGTGGAAGTCCCTTCGCATGCTGCGGGCGTGAAGATCGGAGCATCGAGCAGCGTGAATCCGCGGTCATCGAAGAATTCCCGGATGGAACGGATGATCTCGTGACGGACGCGCATGATGGCATGCTGGCGTGAGGAACGCAGCCAGAGATGGCGGCGGTCCGCAAGGAATTCAACGCCGTGCTCTTTCGGTGTGATGGGATATTCTTTGGCAATGGAAATGATCTCAACATTGGTCACATCCATTTCAAATCCGCCCGGAGCGCGCTGTTCTGCGCGAACAGTGCCGGACATTTTGAATGATGATTCCTGCGTCAATTCACCGGCACGGTTGAACAATTCCTCGCCGATGACACTCTTCACGGCAACCCCCTGGCATATGCCGGTGCCGTCGCGCATCAGCAGAAATTTGATCTTACCGCTTGAGCGGAGGTTATAGAGCCAGCCCTGGAGTGTGACACTCTCGCCGACATGTTTGGAGAGATCTTCAATATAGACTTTGGTCGCCATGTGATTTCCTTTTATTATGCACTGCATTCCGCTCATTTCTATCATGAGCGGCACATTCAGGATATTATATACGTGGTTCGTTCAGAACTCATTCTCAATAAAAATATACGAAAAGCTTGGTCGTTCTACAAAAGAAAATCCCGTCCCGGACGTCTGCCGGAACGGGATGTATGATCAGAAATGAGTGTTCATTACTTTGTCAGGATCAGTTTAATGGTATGGTGCTTCAATGGAGTTCGGAGAACGGCAAAGTAAATGCCGCTTGCGACCTTATTCCCTTCATTCGACATGCCGTTCCAGATGTACTCCGTATACCGTTCCTGTGACGCCGAACTGATATCGAATGTTCTGATCATCTGGCCGAGCATATTGAAGATCATCAGTGAGCTTTCCTGCGGCCTCACACCCGCCGGCAGTTTCACCCGCAGTGTAGTGGATGGATTGAACGGATTGGGATATGCGGAGATGAGAGAATCATTGCCCGGAATGAGCGGGTTCGCGGCAGTATTCACCGAGAGAAGTTTCGTCTCGTCGCGGCACGTGGTGCATGCTTTGAGCGTATCATTCGGTTCCAATGCGAGGAACGCCGAGTATTTGCTGAGCACTCGATAACCGATGCTGGCATCGAGGATCGATTTCGTATTGGCATTGCTTGTCGGCTGAGCTTCCAGCGACGCGATATAATTCCCCGCCCAGATGGTCTCGACTGAATTATCGAGTTGTACCATATTCGAATCGTTAACGATCATTTTTGCTGTGACCGTTTTATCGCGGTACAGTCCGGCGATCTCCAGAATGAATGGGAACTGACCGTTATACCGGCCGATCTGTGTGATGGTTCTGTCGATCGCAATATCTCCGGACGATGTAGAGATATTCGTGTACCGATTCGAACAGAATCCGTTCTCGATGCGCGTGATCATATCGAACGATTTGATCGTCCCGCGGATCTGATCATAGACGGTCTGCAGATTGGCCTGAAGACTCGAATTGGAACGGTAGCCGGTATAGACGCTTCCGGTCATCCGTGAGAGGTTCTCATAAAAATAATCATTGCCGTAATAGTACCGGTTATTGAAATATGAATATGAAACGTTATAGCTGCTGAGGTCCAAAATATGGATCGGAATGACCGGCTTCAACAGTTCGCTCAGGGATTGAATTGCGGGATTCACGTTGATATATGAACTCAT
>CALROS020000284.1:0-3620 GCA_943369855.1 Chitinophaga pinensis
CGTGTTGATCTCCGAGCCGGACGGTGAAGTCAGCAGATAGAGTCCATACGTTACTACAATGATCCCGATGACATTTCCGAGTTTCGGCGGTCTCCGCTCGATGATCAATTGCGCGATCGGGGTGAAGATCACCATCAGTCCCGTTATGAATGCCGATTTCGAAGCAGTGGTCTGATATAATCCGTGATTCTGCAGCAGAATTCCTGCGCCGAGCATCAATCCGAGTATAGCCCCTTTTTTTATGGTCGCACGTTCAATGGTTCGAAGATGCTTGAATAATAATAATGCATAGACAACCGCCCCGATACCAAAACGAGCCGCAATAAATAAAGACGGCGAAATGGTCCCAGACGCGGCTTTCACAACAACGAACGTGCTCCCCCAGATGAATGTGGTGGAGAATAATGCTAACTCAGCCCGATGCCGCGCGGTCATCTGAAATCCAATCTCTTAACGATCGATTCGGGGATCATGGTAAATATGAGCATGATAAACCGCCAAAACCATTTTGAATATATGAAATCTTTTCCGGATTGCTGAGCGCGGAATATATCCCGTGCCACCTCATCGGGTGTTGCGGTGATCAAACGGGATGTCTTCCGTCCTTCGATCATCTTAGTCCGGATAAATCCCGGATGCACCGTTAAAACCTGAACATGGGATTCATGCAGACGATTCCGTAATCCGGATAGGAATGCGGTGAATCCCGCTTTCGCACTGGCATAGACGTAATTACTCTGCCTCCCTTTCTCACCCGCCACTGAGCTGACACCAACGATGAATCCTGTCTTTCTCAGTTCAAAATCGGCTGCAGCAATATGAACAATCGAGACGAGTCCGGTAAAATTTGCATCGATCACATTATGCGCTTCACGGAAATCACGCTCCGACACTTTCTGATCTCCCAATGATCCGGCGAGACAAATAATGCCGATCGGTCTTTTCGGCAATGAATCATAGAACTGCTGATGCGCATCCGTTTCTGTCACATCGAATCGATATGCAACGGCTTCTCCGCCAAATTTTTCTTTCAGTGATCGTGCATCATCGTTCAATTTCTCCATTGATCGGCTGGCAAGGAACAAACCGTATCCCGCCTTCGCGTAGAACGATTCCAACGGGAATGCAAGATCAGAACCGGCACCGATGATGAGAACGTATTCCATGGTCAATGATTCGGTTTTTCCTTCGGGGGTGCTGATGTGAAAAAATCAGTATAGAATCTGTCGGTATATGAATTCAGAAGCGATTCAATTCGCTGGAAATTCGTTGACCGGACCACAAGTCCGGCGTGAAATTCTTTCTTGATCTTCCAATAGATCTCCGGATCATTATACGCCGAAAGATCGGGCCATTGCTGTTTTGCAAGCGACACCATCAAACCGGCATATTCCTCACGCAGCGGTTTCGGCTTATACGATAGAACATCATCGGCTGTTTCAAGCTTTGCCCATTCGGACCAGAGATTCATTCCGGTGGCACCTTCGATCAGTTCAACGATGTGTGCGCCGCCGACACGGGCAGATGTTTCGAGGAAATAGAATTTCCCATCCTCATGTGCTTTGATATATTCGGTGTGGGAAACTCCTTGTAACAAGCCGAGCGACGGCAGGACGGTCCGATTCAACTGCTGCAGCGCTTTCTCATCCGGACTCCCACGCTCGATCGTTCTCGTCATGAACACTCGTCCTTCATGCGACACCTCCATCGGCGGCAGACCGTATTTGCTCACAATGGAAAAGAGGATCGTTTTATTGACAAGGATGCTGTCTACGTGGAAGATCTCTCCGGGGACAAATTTTTCCAACAAATAGAATGACTGCTGATCACCGAGTTCATCCAGTTTTCTCCACAGCTCCTCGCCCGAATGGATCTTGATGATACCGATCGCACCAGCGGACAATCTCGGTTTCAATACGTACGGCGGCGGGACCTTGGCAAGATATTCACGAATGCGGTCGTAATTCAAAATCCCGACAAAGTCGGGAACGTTGATCCCCATCTCCCGTGCTTTCATCCTCATCGCTAACTTATCGCGGAAATACCGCGCAGTGGTCTCACCCATACCTCCGATACGGAGATGTTCGCGAAGTGTGGCCGCTTTTTCCACATCAAAATCATCGAGGGCAACAATGCGGTCGATCTGTTCCGTCCGCGCAAGAAAGCTGACACCGTTGATCACATCGGGCATGTGCCATTCTTTATTGACATCCGGAATGAAATAGATATTATCCAAACTTTCCCGCGGCCAATCAGCGTATTCAAGACTCTTTGACGTAAGCAAGAGGACCTTCCATCCTTCCCGTTTTGCCTGACGGAGGAATTCCTGTCCTTTTTCATAACTTGAGATGCAAAGTATTGTCTTTGTCATATGGTCCCCAAATGTAGTAATTCAATATAACAAAACTTGAATTAGGTACGAACTGATCATTCATTCCATCGGAAGATGGGATATTTTCTTTCGTTGATGTCAAAATACGGCGAACGTGTATAGAAGAAATCCAACCTGGCTGCCGGATCATTACGGAATGTTTCATCGTTCAACCGTTCTTCGAATTCCTTCTGCAGTTCAGGACTGGAATCCAGCATCATCTGTGCGATCGGTTCCATCACATACGCTTCAGCGTATTCTTTTCGTTCAAAGAACGCATTCAGAAATCCCCACGCAACGAATGAATCAGGACCTTCCGGTTCAAGCAGGTGAGTGATCACTCTTCGCGTCCTCTGTTTGGTCGAAACGATGAAGGTGCCGGCAGGCATCTTCATCATGCGCTTGTGTGGAACACATGTGACGGAAACACACTGGCGTCCTTCATACGGCTTTGGCGCAAAACTGACATCAGTGAACTCGTATTGTTCAACTGATACCGTTGTTGGTTCACGGAACTCCTCCACCGTAACGCCGTGCAGCTGCAGAATCTCAATGAACATCGAGAATTCTTTTGGAATAATGTATGCTTTCGGGATCGTTATCCGCTTTTTTGCAATAACGGTATCATAGAACGGTATCTCAAATTCGATCGGCTCTTCGGAATATCGCTCCACTTCGTTTCCGGTGATCGCACTTTCTTCTGTTCCGTATCGGAATCCTTTGAAGCGGAATGATTTTGCTTTTTCCGATACTTCGAGGACAAGCGGTAATGAAGATAATGTTGATGCTGCAGTGTCTGCATCACGATTTATTTTCAAGAGTGACTTATACTCACGATGCACAAATTCAAGAGCAGCAGTGTTCATGGCATATGTTGAGCGGACGCGGTTCTCGTACGGTTTCAGCGAATGCGTCTCGACAAGAAGGCCGAGCCGGTTCTGCGCAGCCGTATATCCGGTGGACAATCTCGGCGGCGCGGGAGAATCCTCAATACCGCTTTCGATGGTCCCTTCTCTGAATTCAATATACGGAGCGGTGAGGAATCCCTTCTGCTCCACCTCATCAAGGACGAACGGAAGGAATTTCTTCGTCCCCCATTGAGCCAGTTTCGGATCGATATTTTTATTTTTTTCCAGCGCGTACGTGATATGATACTGATAGTCTGCACCGTTCGTGGTGTGATTATCAATGAACAGGTCCGGAAGCCATGCAGTGAATAATTTCAGGAAGGCACGGATCTCGGAAGTAT
>CALROS020000285.1:0-3620 GCA_943369855.1 Chitinophaga pinensis
GGCCGGCTCATTCCGCTGGGGGAAACTGAACGACACTCTCTCCGCACAGCCCTCCGAACAGGAACAGCGTATCGCCCGGCAGTTCACCGATACCACGCTGCCGCAGCTGCGCAGACTCGGTTTGGTGAAACGGTTCACCAGCACCCAGATCGAAACGGTCGTCACGGTCTCCGGCAGCATCTGGAATGAGCGTTCCGACTTCTTCAAAGAAAGTTTTCTCACGCAGATCCTTGTCTATAACCGTGTGAACGGGCTCGCATCACGAATACGGGTTGTCGACGAAAAGACCGAACGTCTGTACGCACAGGTCACTCCTCCCGACAGAAAAGAATTCTTTTAACCGTACGTTTAAAAACCTGGCATTTCGAACGAGCACGTCATTGTTAACGTTTGGCGTGTGAGAAATCTGTACAGACCATCAGATTCATTCAGCATTTCAACCCTTTCCTCACCCGAAAAATATTCCGTAATCCGCTGTTGCTATTCCCCCGACAGCGGATGAAATTGTATGTGCACAGGGGATGATCAAGGTCATCTCTGCTCTCCGGGATTGTCCCGCACAACGCATTTCACTCTTCTCCGCATCCGGTTCTTTCCTCAGGCGCCGACAACAGCTACATCACGAACGGAAGGACCGCACAATGTCAGGCTCCACAACAACTGATCAGATCCTTTCAGAGACGAACGGGAAATGCATCGAACTTCTCCATCATGCCGACGATCCGTGCGTTTGGATCATCCGTGAATCGAAGAAATTCCTCTGGTTCCGTTGGCGCTCCTCATCCGTATGGTTCTTCACGAAACAACAGGCGATGGAATTTGCGCTTCGCCGGTCTAAGGAACAACGCTCGTAAGTGTCTGCCCGAAAGGTAACAGCAATGGAAACCAATATCGGTAAGCTGGATCAATCCCTCCGCATTCTTGTACTCGTTCTTTCCGCTCTCTATTTCCTTCTCCATCGGTCGGAAGGGGCCATCAGCACCGTTGCGGGGATCATCTGCATCTATAGTTTTATGACCGCGTTGACGAAATACAGTCCGGTCTGGGAGATGCTCGGCATCAACACCATCAAAAAGAAGATCGAAGAACCAGTGATCTGATCTCAAACGAAGAGGAATTTCATGCCGCAGCCAACGGACCATCATTCCGAGAACGATCCATCGTCCATTACGATAACCGGACTGAATAAGGACAAGACCCGCCGTGTGAACGGATCGGAATCGATGTACCAGGTGTACTTCGAGCTTTCCGGTTCCCCGTCGCAGGAATGGAAGAAGCTCTTCGATCACGAATGGACCGTCGCATCCGCACTCTTTAACGATCCGAACAGACCGGCAGCAACGGTCGACCGCGGTTTTCTTGCAGTGCACTGCCTTCTCTCGGAGGCAGCGGATCCATATCTACCCGCACTGCAGAAAGCGGTCGCCGAAACGAACACCGCGTACGCTGCGCTCCTTCTCCGCGAAGATGTGCTGCAGTCCGAAAAAGAGGCCCGCTGGACGGCTGAACGCCGCGCTGTGGACGATATGGAAAAAACACTTCATTTTTAACGACACCCGCATCCCGTTCCATCCGCTTCTGAGAACACTCCGAGCATCAGTAATGCATTTCTCATGCGCTGCATCCTTGCGTATCATCATGTGAAACAGTATACTGCAAAACAGTTCCGGTGTTTGGAATATTTCAACGGTCGCTCGGGGGAGACGAACTTCACACCATTGTTACCATCGAAAGGATCACACAATGAAACTCCTCGCTGTTGTTGTTCTCACCGGATGGATGCTCATAGGATGCACATCAGAACCATCATCTCCCACCCAGGCCGTTGCGGTTGTCCCTCCATGGTCCACAGGTCAAAGCGCTGAAGCCGTGCTCGGACATTCCACCTTTACCGCCGCAGGATTGGATTCGGTCTCACAGAATACGATTCCCGGACCGTTCGGATTGGCCGTGAGTTCAAACGGTACCCTGTTCGTTGTGGACCAGCGCGCTCACCGCGTTCTTCGCTATACCAATGCATCATCTGCCGTCAACGGCGCGGCGGCGGACGGGGTCCTCGGTCAGCCCGATTTTACGTCGAGAGTATGGAATTACTCCGCAGGAGGCAGCACCCCGTCGGAGAAAGGGTTCGAAACTCCGGTCTCTGTCGCTCTTGATCCTTCCGGAAATTTATTCGTCCTCGATCAGGCTCACCAACGGGTGCTCAGATTCAATAATGCAGCCGCAAAAGCGAACGGCGCATCGGCGGACGGAGTGCTCGGTCAGCCGAATTTTACATCGAGCAGTTTCAATACAACGCAGTTCGGATTCTTCTCCCCGCAGGGAATCGCTGTGGACGGTTCCGGAAATCTATATGTTGCCGACGGTTCGAATCACCGCGTGCTGCGGTTCGATAATGCTGCGGCAAAATCCAACGGTGCCGCTGCCGACGCTGTATTCGGTCAATCGGATTTTACGTCCAATACCAAAGGAACATCCGCGGCAAAATTTTCCAATCCCTCCTGCGTGACGGTCGATAAGGACGGGAATCTGTATGTGGGAGAACGGGGCAACAGCCGCGTGCTGATCTTCCTGAATGCATCATCGAAGTCGAACGGTGCATCGGCGGATATCGTCCTGGGAAAATCCGATTTCGCGGACGGTTCTACGCCGGGCACAGCCAATCGCGGGAATATCTATTTACCCTATGCACTTGCGGTGGATCAGAAGAAAAATCTTTACATCGCGGACGGCGGGTTCAACCGTTTGATGGTATTCTCTTCGGCGCCATCCAAAAAGAACGGCGATTCAGCCGACGTGGTCATCGGAAAATCGAATTTCACGAACGGTACCATCACCGCCGCTTCCGCCGATAATATCGGACAGCCGTACGGCGTTGCGGTCCAAAGTTCAACGGGAAAATTATTCGTCACCTGTTACTCGAACTCCAGGATCCTCCGGTTCCAGGCGAAGAGTTCATTGATGCCGTAGCGTATCAGATCACTAAATAGTTCGATGGAACAACATCATCCCGTCAATACATGTGCGAACTGCGGAAGAACGGTGGAGCTTCTCTATTGTTCTTCCTGCGGTGAAAAACGAATTCAGGACCGTGACCGCAGGATCTCCTCTTTGATCGCCGATCAGCTGGAGCTCTGGCTGAATTTCGATTCGAAGATCTTCCGCACGGTAGCACTGCTGGTGAGGCATCCCGGCAGACTGACGCTCGAGTTTTGGAACGGACGCAGGAATAGGTATGTCCGACCATTTCAGCTGCTCATCATCCTCAATCTTTTCTATTTTGCCGCGGCATACATCGCAAGTCATCTTGGCTTTTCCGCACGGGTCATGTTCCCGACGCTCCAAGATATCCTCTCGGACAGATACTTCTCTTCATGGGCGGATTCCATCATTCGCCGGCGGCTCATCGAAGTGAACATGGACTTCCCCGCCTACGCACATGAATTCAATATCCACTTGGAGAATGCTGCGAAATCAACGGAAGTGATGATCGTTCCCATCGCAGGATTCTTCCTCTCCCTGTTCTATATTCGCCCGAAAAAGGATCCTCTCTTTCATTTGATCGCTGCAACACATCTGGTCTGTTTCTACATCCTCTTCTGGAGCATGTTCTTGATCCT
>CALROS020000286.1:0-3608 GCA_943369855.1 Chitinophaga pinensis
GTATCCGGCCGCGGAGGCGTGACAGAATAGTCAACAAGATAATCACTGGTCACATCGACGGTGAGCATCTTGGCATACTCCTGCGTTGATGACACTGAGATCACGTTGCTGGCAACAGAGATATATTGTACGGTCACGCGGGATTTGAATGTAGCAGAAGTGGAAAGAGTATCGATCGAGACATAATTGTTATAATCGTCGATATCATCGAACGTCGATTCGGTCGTTTCACCGGCATCCTTACCCAATGATGAATTTGCCGTGAAACCGCTGACGGTGAGGATCTCCGCATCGACGCTCTTTTCATCGAATGCAAGATTGCTCGCTTTTTCGAGCATCGAGGTTCCCAGCGATGTTCCCGTGATACGGTATTCCGCCATATCCTTAGTGAACCCGGTATCCAACGTGGTCCTGTTGATGGAGAGGATCAATCTCCCCATCAAGATCAATCCCATGATCGTCAATAATGTTTGACCTAGTCCCATATAATTGCCGTGTAATTCATGGCTAAGATACCGCCATGCAGTCTAAACGCATGTGTCGCAGAACAATCCGATACAAATATATTCAATATCCATACCGAATCATATCACTCAAAAATTAGAAAATTAGAGGAACTGCAGCGACTGAATATCTGAACTTTCTTCAATGTTCCTATTCATCTTCAACGGTGGATGAGATGACCTCTTCCAGCGATGTAGAACCTTCCTTCATCCGCTCCATTCCTGAGCGGCGGAGGGTCCACATTCCATCCTTTGAAGCCTGTTCACGGATGGCATTCTCATCCACTTTCTCACCGGCATTCAGAACGATATCCTTGATCGCTTTCGTGAAATACAATGCTTCATGGATAGCGGCACGGCCTTTGTACCCGCCGTTGCATTTATCGCATCCGACCGGTTTATAGAAGGTGTGATTCCTGAGATCCTCCTCGGAGAATCCGAATTTCAGCAGATCCCCTTTGTCACCGTCATCGATCGGTGTCTTACAGATCTTGCACAGGGTCCGGATAAGCCGCTGAGCAACAATAATATTGATGGCATACGCGATCAGGAACGGTTCGATCCCCATCTTATATAGACGTGCTACAGCACTCGGTGCATCGTTCGTGTGCAGTGTTGAAAAGACCAAGTGACCGGTGTTCGCAAGTTTGATGGCAGTTTCAGCCGTGATCTTATCCCGCATTTCACCGACAAGCACAATATCCGGATCATGACGAAGGATACCGCGGATGGACTGTTCGAAGGTCATCTTCGGACCGATCTTCAGCTGACGCGCACCTTTAATGATGTATTCCACCGGTTCTTCGATCGTCAACACGTTCACGGTCGGATCGATGACCTGATAGAGCGCTGCGATCAACGTTGTGGATTTTCCCGATCCTGTCGGACCGGTCAGGATCACGATCCCTTGAGGTTTTTCAATTGCCTTATAGAAGAATCCTCTTGCCGGTCCCTGCAAGCCGAGTTTGTTCAGATCGGTGATCACTTTTCTGTCGTCGAGCACACGGATAACGACCGATTCGAATTTATTCTTGAATTCGGTAGTGACGATGGGCATGATCGAAACACGGAACCGGAGCTGATGACCGTCCACTACGCGCTGAATGAATCCGTCCTGCGACATCTCACGCTCGAACCGGTCGACATTCTTTGTTCTGTCCTTCACCACCGCCATCACGGCTTCCGGCATCGTTCCTTCCTGGCAATGCCACAGTTTCAGATTTCCGTCGACACGGAACAGGAAATTCGTCTTCTTCCCTTCCGCCGCAACGATATGGACGTCGCTGACTCCCGAACGGACGGCTTCGACGAGCGCACCTTCGAACAAGTTTGCCAATGCGCTTTTATTGATCTCGGCATTCAGTGCATCTTCATCGACGTTCGCTTCCTCGTCCCCGGTCTCGACACTGATATGATTGTCTTCAAGAAGTTTCAGGAACTCGTTCTGCGGCGGGATCACTTGTTCAATGAGATTCTGCAGATCCTTCATCCTGCAATAGGTCACCTCATATTTCTTCACATTGAAATTTCTTGAGATCAGAGGGATATTCCTGTCCGTCGGATCGGCGGAGATGATGATCAGTTTATCCGGTTGTTTCTCATCGAACTTCAGCGGCAGCATCTTCGTTTGAATGAGCAGCTCTCGGTTCCCTTCCGGAAGTCCGTCGATCAATTTACGGATGAACTCGATCCTCCCTTTTTCAATATTCTCATCGGCAATATAGATCTCGCGGAACGCATACAGATTCGCTACCTCGCGGAACACGGCATCATGATCCGCACTGAATTCGGAGACGAGTATCTGTCCGAGATTCCGGCGCTCTTTTTTCGTCGCTTCCGACTCTTTGATGCGCAGGGATTTTTCAAGGGTCTCATAATCAATGATCCCTTTCTTCAGGAGTGTATACCCGATCTTATCCGTGATATCTATATCTGCCATGGTTTATCCTTTAACGGACGACTAAAAATAAAAACTGAAGAATGTCAGCCAGCCTCCCGGAGGTTTCGGCTTGATCGTCGCTGTCTCCGACGAGACGAGTGTCAATCCGGTCAACACGATCATGATGATCATTGAGATCACCAGCTGGATCAGGTCGATCGCATTCCGCATCCTGTACCCAGTCTCTTTCTCATAATACTCTGCAAGCTGCAGCGCAGTGTTCTTCACGGTGCCGGTCTCCGCACCGGAATGGAATCGTGACAGGGCCGTTTTCGTGAAGACTCCGCTTGCTTCGAATGCTTCAGTGATACCGGCCCCCTTCTCGACCATCATCGGAAGCGCGATGGTCTTGATCTGGTGCTCCATATATTTATTGCCGCATGCTTCCGATGCCATCTTGATCACTTCGATATTCTCACCGGAGCCGGAGTATAACGCATAGAACACCCGGCAGAAGATCTCAATGCTCATCTTATGGATGAGATCCCCGATCGCCGGGACTTTCCATGTGTATTTATCAATGAGGAATCTTCCCCGTTCCGTGGTGGCGAACCGCGCGAACGCCACGGAGGGAATGATGACCATCAGCATGAGCCAGATAATGTTCGATGTGATGAAGTCGCTCAATTTCAGTGTTGCTTTGGTCATCGGCGGAAGTTCGATCTTGAATTTCTGGAACAGGCTGGCCGTTTCGGGGAAGATATAGGCGACATAATAACCGACCGCACCGAAGAGGATCACAAGGGTTACGACCGGCATGATCAATGCGCTTTTAAGGTCCTTCTTGAACTGAGCATTCCGCTCGAGGAATTTTGCCGTACTCTCAAAGATCTCTCCCATATTTCCGCTCTTGGATGCCAGTCCGAGCATGTGCGCCGCAAACTTCCCGAGTTCCTTCTCATGCTTTTGAAATGCGCGTTCGCTGTCCTTTCCCTGCTTCAGATCCTGGTTGATATCCCGTATCGCTTCCCGGAGCGGTTTGTTCTGGATGTCGTTGATCAGCATCGCCATCATATCGTTGAACGGAAGTTTCTGCCGTATCAAGTCGGCACTCACGCGGACAAAAGAAACAACTTCGATCTCCGGGACCTTGCCGCCCCCTGCAAACAACTGTTTTCGCACATAGATGATCGTGTATCCCATCTTAGTTAGAGCATCGATCACTT
>CALROS020000287.1:0-3608 GCA_943369855.1 Chitinophaga pinensis
AGAGCAGACCGCGGACCGAACGCGCGCTGGTCATGCTCTCCACCATCTGTTTGTTCCCGACCACAACGAATTTCAGCACATGTTTCGCATCATTCTCATTCCGGAAACCGGTCTTCTGTACTTTGATCTCCGATGTCGGTTTTCCGTCGATGATGAACTGCATATGGGTATTCGCCGGTAACTGCGGTTTCAGCGCCGCATTGAACTTCCCGATCTCCTCAAAGCGGAATGCATAGAGCACACCCTGACTGCGGATCTCAAAATCGGGATTGAAGACCAATTCGTATCCAAGCAGTCCTTGTGTCGTCAGTTTATGCTGCACATTCAGCGGAGTGCTGAACGAGACCCATCGTCCAGGACCATGCTCCTGGATCGGGTAGATATCATCATCCTGTGCAAGAGCGGAAAGTGAGAATAACAGAAGCAAAGCGGTAATTTTGATGATTTTCATGAGGCGGTCTCCATTCAGGTGAATACTTCCCCAAAAATAGCGAAATTACTGAAGATTGTAAAGACAACAGTTTATTTTTCATCAAAATCTTGATAGCTTGTCTGCGTAACTAAGTTCAAATACCGGCGTATAGTCAATTCACACTTTATCTCAGCGAATGAATTTTTCCTTTAACCGGACCCGTCAATTACGAACTGCATTCACCATTCTCTTCGGTGTGCTGCTGCTGCAGGCTCTCATGACCCTGTACACATTCTTCGGCACTCCGACGGATGAGAATACGTTCCGCAATGCTCCTTCCCGGTTCATGGCAGTCAAGAATTTTCCCGGAGCATTGAATGCAAAACGTTCCTATATCGGAAGTATACCGGCAGGTGTGCAGACGCCGATGGATTCGGTCATCGCCGGTGACCTGTTCCTCGCCATCAATGACGGGAAAGTGAAGACGATGAAGGATGTCTACGACGCGATCGATGAAAGTCCGCGCGATGAGATCCGTTTCGAACTCCTCCGTCCCTCTTTGAATACCATCCTCACGTTCGTCGTGAAACGGAAAGCGATCCCGAAGGATTTCATTGTGCTGGTCCCGAAGTACGTCATCGTCACCGATGTCACCCCGGGCGGTGCTTCGGCCAGAGGAGGAATGAAGATCGGCGATCTTATTCTCCGGATCAACGGTCAGGAATTCTCGGACGATAAGGAAGCGGACCAGATCCTTCGTCTGGGACAGATCGGTAAGTCGCTGAAGTATGACATCCTTCGGAACAACCGGTTCATCGAGCTGAATATCGTCCTTGCAAAATTCGGTATCTCCATCTCCACGCTGATCTTCACTCTGAGCGGGCTTCTCTGGCTGATGATCGGGTTCTTCATCGTTGCATCCAGACCGAATCTCTTCGCGGCCCGGATGCTCGGCAGTGCGTTCATGTTCATCGGGTTTCTCATCGCGATCCAGCTGGTACGGAGGGATTTTATCGTCACGACGGAGGTGATGATCCGCGCCGCGATGAACGGTGCCGCATTCTTCTTCGGCGTTGCATTCTTTTTCCATTCGACCCATTATTTCCCGATCGAACGGACGGACCTGATCGAGAAGAAATGGATCGTGCGCGGGTATTATATCACGAGTGCACTTGGTCTCATTTCCATCCTGCTCACGAATATGCCGTTCGGTCTGTTCCTGCCGACATTCTATCCGCTCTTCATCCTGTTCAAATTCCGGAAAAGCGTCCCGCCCGAATACAAACGTCTCAACAGGATCAACAAATGGACCGGCATCATTTCGGGTGCTCTGCTGACGGCGATCGTGTTCATCTTCACCAACTCATTCCAAACGGTCGGGATCGGATTGTTCGGAATCGTGCTCTGTTTCATCCCGCTCTCTTATCTCTATACTATCGGACGGTACCGGCTGCTGGATATGAATTTCCGCATCCGCAGGAATACACAATACAGCGTCGTCACATTCCTGTGGGGAGCGTTAGTGATCTACGGTTTGATCTGGGCGTTCTTCCGGCTGCCGTCGCTGGACCTTCCGCAGGCGAATATCGTCTTCACCGGTACGGCGATCGAGATCAACGATTCGCCGGAACTGACGCAGCAGCGCGAAGCATCGGAACACATCATGCTGATGGCCCTTGCGCTCATTGTCACCTTCTCAGTGCTGAGATTGCGGAAATACGGACAGAAGTTCATCGATAAGAAGTATTTCCGGCTGCAGTACGATTACCGCCGTGCATCGTTCGAATTGGGGGAGGTCCTGGCCGCAACACTGAGCGCGGAAGAACTTGCCCGCGGACTTGTTCAGAAACTGAGCGAGCTGATGAAACTCAAACGGGTCGGTGTGCTGTTCTTCCGGGACGAACAGTGCTGTTCGTGTATCTCCGCACACGGATTCGACGGAAAAGCATGGCAGGAATTCTGTCTCTCCCATGAACGTGAACTTGTCACCCATATCAAACAGTTCCACAATGAATTCCGGATAGACTATCTGCCGGCACTCCTCAAGGATGAATTCCATCATGAGGGATTCCATTACGGAATTCCGATCCGTTCCAAGGAACGGCTGATCGGTGTTCTGCTGGTCGGAGAGAAACAGTCCGAAACCACGTTCCAGCAGGAGGACCTTGCATTCCTCGCATCGACCGCAAAACAGGCATCCGTCGCGATCGAGAATTCTTTCCTCTACGAAGAACTTGCGGAAAAAGAGCGGATGAAGCACGAATTGGAGATCGCACGCCGCATTCAATTGGATTCACTGCCGCAGACAACGCCGACGGTGAAAGGACTCGAGATCTCCGGTGCATCCATTCCGGCCATGGAGGTCGGCGGAGATTTCTTCGACTATCTATCCAACGGGAACGGCTCCATCACCGTGGTGATCGGTGATGTCAGCGGGAAAGGGACCTCTGCAGCGCTGTATATGTCAAAGGTGCAGGGGATCCTCCGGTCACTGCATGGATTCGATCTCAGCCCGAAGGACCTCTTCAACCGCGCCAATAAACTTCTGTGCCAGGACCTTGAGAAACGGTCGTTCGTGACGGTTCTCGGTGCAGAATTCGATACGGAAAAACGGACGGTCGTTGTCTCACGCGCAGGACATCTGCCGCTCTGGCATTTCGACGCGGCATCCGGTGAAGTGAAGAAGGTGCTTCCGCGCGGATTGGGACTCGGACTGAACGATGCATCCATCTTCTCCAATGAGATGGAAGAGAGAACAGTGAAATACCGTACCGGTGATATCTTTATCTTTGCAACGGACGGTGTGACCGAAGCGCATAACGATACCGGTGACTTCGGTGATGAGCGGATCCATCAGTCCGTAGTCGCACACAGCGGTGAATCCGCCTCATCCATCCAGTCATCACTCTTGAGCGATCTTGCCGAATTTACCGGTGACCGCATGCAGCACGACGACCAGACCGTGGTGATCGTAAAAGTGCTGTGATCGTTCGTTGACAGCAGCACCGCTCTATCGTGGGCGGTCCGCTATCCATCGCCTGCAATTCCCTCCCACGTAGTCCGTTTTCCTGCAACAGAGATTCAGAGAGAAATTTTTCTTCCGCCGTATAAATAATCACCAAGTATCCTCTTGCCTTCTTTTTAAAATATCTCTACATAGTATCATATGATTAATGCATTTATTGTCCGGACGATA